>DASPSM010000678.1:0-10344 GCA_035623955.1 Planctomycetaceae bacterium | reverse complement strand
ACGGGCTCAACGCGATCACGCTGTTGCCGGTCAACTTGTACGGCCCGCGCGACAATTTCGATCCCGAGACGAGCCACGTCATTCCGGCCCTGATTCGCAAGGTGGTCGAGGCTCGGGATGCCGGCCGCGGGCACATCGACGTTTGGGGCACCGGCGCCGTCTCCCGCGAGTTCTTGTACGTCCGCGACGCGGCTCGGGGAATCGCACTGGCGACTGAGCATTACAACCAACCCGAGCCCGTGAACCTGGGTTCCGGGCGCGAGATCGCGATCAAGGATCTCGCCGAGATGATTTGCGAACTGGGCGCGTTCACGGGAGAAATCCGCTGGGATCGCTCGAAGCCGGACGGGCAGCCGCGCCGCTGTCTCGACACCAGTCGTGCCGAGCGGGAATTCGGATTTCGCGCGTCGACGTCACTGCGCGACGGACTCATTTCGACGTTGGCGTGGTACGAGCGCCATCGCGCAACGATCGACGCCAAAGCCCGTTCCAGCGAGACGACTCCACAACTGACGTGACGCGCTGCTCGATGCGTTAACACTTCTTTCCGACAAAATTCACCCCAAGGTGGGCTGACAAGCTCGCACTCGACTAAACTGAGGAACCATGCACGATAACGATCGACGGCTGGCGCTTGTTACCGGCATTACCGGCCAGGACGGCTCCTATCTCGCAGAACTCTTGCTCGAGAAGGGCTACGAAGTCCATGGCGTGATCCGCCGGGCAAGCACCTTCAACACCGAGCGGCTCGAACACCTCTATCAGGACGCGCACGAGCCGGACACGCGGCTCATCCTGCATTACGGGGACGTGACCGACGGCCAGCGGATAACCAACCTGGTCCTCGACGTCGCGCCGGATGAAATCTACAACCTGGCGGCACAAAGCCACGTGCGGGTCTCGTTCGACGAACCGATGTACACGGTGGACGTGGCGGCAAAGGGAACGCTCGCCGTGCTCGAGGCGGCCCGACAGCTGGCCAAACGCAAGCCGGTGCGGGTCTACCAGGCGTCGTCGAGCGAAATGTTCGGCGACGTTCGCGAGGTCCCGCAGACCGAGGCGACGCCGTTCTATCCTCGCAGCCCCTATGCCTGTGCCAAGGTTTATGCCTTTCACCAGACCGTCAACTATCGCGAGGCGTACGACCTCTTCGCGTGCAACGGCATCCTGTTCAATCACGAATCGCCGCGCCGCGGCGAAACCTTCGTGACGCGAAAGATCACCCGTGCGGCCACTCGCATCAAGGAAGGCTTGCAGGAAAAACTCTACCTCGGCAATCTCGATGCGAAGCGCGACTGGGGCTACGCGAAGGAATACGTCGAGGCAATGTGGCTCATGCTGCAGAGCGATGAGCCGAACGACTACGTCATCGCCACCAACGAGACGCACACCATTCGCGAATTCCTCGACGTGGCCTTTGGATACCTCGATCTCAACTGGCAGGATTATGTCGAGATCGACCCGCGCTACTTCCGGCCGACCGAAGTCGACCTTTTGATCGGCGACTACAGCAAGGCCAAGGATTTGCTCGGCTGGGAACCGAAGACGACCTTCACGGAGCTGGGCCAGCTGATGGTCGAGGCCGACTGGGAACTGGCCCGGGAAGAGCGATTTGCGAAAACCTATTCGCAGAAGACCGTCGAAGAGACATGAGCGCGACCGCGACGACCGTATCCGACATGCCAGAAGCCCTGGCTACGCCTGCCCAGACGCGGCCGGCAGCCGCGCTTGCGCCGGCGACGGTGCGGACCGTGATCGAGCCCCGGTCCGGATGGCAGCTGGTCGACTTTGCGCAGCTGTGGCGTTATCGCGAGCTGCTCGGATTCCTGGCGTGGCGGGACGTCAAGATCCGCTACAAGCAGACGGTGTTGGGCGCGATGTGGGCCGTGCTCCAGCCCCTGTTGACCATGTTGGTCTTCACGATTTTTTTCGGGCGGTTCGGCGGCATGTCGCACAACGTCGAGGGGGCCTACTCGGTCTTCGTTTTTTCGGCCCTCCTTCCGTGGCAGCTGTTCGCGACCGCGGTCACGCAGGCGGGGCAGAGTCTGGTTACCAGCAACAACCTGATCAGCAAGGTGTACTTTCCGCGGCTGATCATTCCGTTTTCATCCGTGGGAACGGGCATCGTCGACTTTGCCGTGTCGCTCGTCGTGATGTTCGCGATGATGGCGTGGTACCACGTCACGTTCGGTCCCTGGCTCCTCTTGATCCCGGTCTTCTTTCTAGGAACGGTCCTCACCGCGCTCGGCGTTGGGACGCTGCTGGCAGCGCTGGTCATCGCCTATCGCGACTTCCGCTACGTGCTCACCTTCCTCGTGCAGATCTGGATGTTTGCCAGCCCCGTGGCTTATCCGCTGTCGGTCGTGCCCGAAAAGTATCGCCTCTGGTACGCGCTCAATCCCATGGTCGGAATGATCTGCGGCTTTCGTTCCGCCTTCCTGGGCGAGGGGCTACCCTTCGGCTGCCTGATTGTCTCGTCGGTCACGATGTTTTTGTCCGTGTTCGTCGGGCTCCTTTATTTCCGCCGCAGCGAGCGGCGCTTCGCCGACATCATCTGATTCTGCGTTATCGTGATTCCGCCCCATCGCCGCGCCATGAGTGACCCTGCCATCCGCGTCGAGAATCTCGGCAAACAGTACGACCTCGGTGCGCGCGAAGCGGGCTACGTCACGTTTCGTGAAGCCCTCACGGGATTGGTCACCAACCCGGTCAAGCGGTTTAAGTCTCTCTCGGGCCGGGCGCGCGAAGACGAGACCTTCTGGGCGCTCAAAGACGTGTCGTTCGAGGTGCAGCCGGGCGAAGTCGTGGGCATCATCGGACACAATGGCGCGGGCAAGAGCACGCTCCTAAAAATCCTCTCGCAGATCACCGAGCCGACGGAGGGGCGCGTCGAGATCAACGGCCGCATCGGCAGCCTGCTCGAGGTCGGCACAGGTTTTCATCCCGAGCTGACCGGACGGGAAAACATCTTTCTCAACGGGTCGATTCTCGGGATGAGCCGGGACGAGGTCCGTCGCAAGTTCGACGAGATCGTCGCCTTTGCCGAGGTCGAAAAATTCCTGGACATGCCGGTGAAGAAATACTCGTCGGGGATGAGCGTGCGGCTGGCATTCAGCGTGGCCGCCCACCTCGATCCCGAGATTTTGATCATCGACGAAGTGCTGGCAGTCGGCGATCAGGAATTTCAGAACAAATGCTTGGGCAAGATGAGCGGCGTCGCCGAGTCGGGGCGCACGATCTTGTTCGTCAGTCACCAGATGGCGGCCGTGGAGGCGATGTGCTCCACGGCGATCCTGCTGTCGGAAGGCCGCATCCGGGCTCGGGGCGAAACCACAAAAATCGTCGAACGTTACTTGCGCGGCGTCAGCCGGGGGGAGATGCAGCCGCTGCAGGATCGCCGCGATCGCAAGGGGTCAGGCGCGATCCGTTTCAAGTCGGTTGCGTTTTCCGACGGATGCGGGCGGCCGCTGATGAGCTTTCAGTGCGGATCGGCCGGCGAAATCAACTTGCGGTACGACAACTGTTCCGGCCGCGAGCTGCGGAATTTGCGAGTCTGCCTGGCCGTGGACAACGAATTCGGGCAGCGGGTGCTGCTCTTCGATTCCAAGCTTTTGGCCTGCGACCTGGAGCGAGTCGAGCCCGAAGGCGGAATGGTCCGCATCCTGATGCCCAAGCTGACGTTGCTGCCCGGCTGCTATCACTTCAACATTTATGCGACGGTCAACGGCGAGATCGCCGACTGGATCAAGAGTGCGGGCTTCTTCTACGTCGAAGGTGGAAACTTCTTCGGAACAGGCCGCCTTCCGGAGCATGGACAAGGAGTCGTCGCGGCCGAACACGAAGTTTATTTTGAGCCCGCCCCGCGCGAGCCCGCGGCGAGCGAGACTTCTGCAGCCGAGACAGCGGCGACCTTGTCCCACATCGAAGAAACATGCGCGTGATCGACCGAATCGTCTCCGGCGTCGCCCGAAGGGTTGGCACCTGGCCGCTGATGGCTGTTGGGCCCAAGCACCGCGCGCAGGTGCTGGAAAACGTCTCCGACGCCATGATTCAGGTAAGCGACGTGCCGGGGGGAAGCATCCGCTTCTTCGCGCCGACCCCGCTTTTGCAGTGGCGCGCCGCATCGGTCCTCTCGAAAGAGCCCGACACCATTCGCTGGATCGATACGTTCGCGCTCGGCGACATCTTTTGGGACATCGGGGCCAACGTCGGGGTTTTCAGTCTTTACGCCGCTACCCGCCGGCCCGTCACCGTGTTGTCCTTCGAACCATCGGCGGCGAATTTCTACGTGCTGACGCGGAATATCCAAATCAACGGGCTCTGCGATCGGGTCACCGCTTATGCCGTCGCCCTTTCGGCAAGCACTCAGCTCGCTTCGCTCAATCTTGCCTCCCCGTCGCTCGGGATGTCGCTGAGCCAGTTCGGCAAGCCGGGGGAGCACTCCCCCTGGACGGGAGTCGAGGAAAAGGCTGCCAACCACGGCGCGGTCGGCTTTTCGATCGACGATTTTGTGGAGCGATTCAATCCGCCGTTCCCCACCCATGTGAAGATCGACGTCGACGGGCTCGAATTGCCGATTCTTGAGGGAGCGCGCGGCCTGCTCCGCGACACTCGACTGAAGTCTCTGCTCGTGGAACTGAATCTCACCGACCCGCAGGAACGGGGCCACGCGATGTCGATGCTCGAGGAAGGCGGTCTGCGGCTGGCCTCGACGGGTGAGATTCAAGAGACGGCGAAGGCGCAGTGGGCCAATCACCTCTTCCGACGTCCGGATGGGACCACGCCTGCGTCCGGAAATGGCAAACGTACAGTTTGAGCGAGATCGCGTTTGCGGCCAACAGCCCGCGTGCCTGCGATCGACTCCAGGATGTGTCTCCCCTGATCAGCTCGACCAAACGTCAGACCGCAAAATGTCAGACTGGGGCCTCCAGCGTGAAGTGCCGAATCTGCGGAGCGCCCTCGGTAACGCTTGTGGGCGAAGTCGAGTATTACACGGGCTTTCCGCGTGCCGTCCATGATTGCCCGGTTTGCCTCTGTCGTTTTACGGAACACGACAATTCGATCTACGAAGTGCTGCATGCCTCGGGCGCTGTTTCCTACTACAACGATTACCGCGACCTGGCGGCAAAGTGTAAATCGCTCTTCGACGGGCGGGACCTCGCGGGTCTCAAAGCGTATCTGCGTCAGATCTCGAAGTACCGATTCATCATCGACGAGCTGGAGCGGGTCCCGCACGATGCGCGGATTCTGGAAGTTGGTTGCTCGCGAGGCTACCTCACTTCCGCATTCATCCTCGAGGGCCGGAAAATTCTGGGTGCTGATATCTCGCAGGCGGCTTTGGACGGCGCTCAGGCTGCATTTGGGGATCATTTTGTGCAACCCGGCGAGGCCGTGGAGGCGGGAGCGCCCTACGACATCATTTATCACGTTGGCATGATTGGCTGCGTCTCCGATCCGCTGGGACTGACCCGCAGCCTGCTCGGCATGCTGAAGCCGGGTGGCAGCCTGCTGTTCAACGCTCCCAACTTGCGGGGCTGCTACCTGCGCAATCAGCTCTGGCTCGACTCGGCGCCGCCGCCGGACGTGGTGACTTTGTTTTCGCCCGGATTCTGGTCGCGTCAAATGCCCGAGCTCGTCGACGTTTGCGAGGTTGAGGAAATACTGCCGGCGGACCTCGGCCTCAAGGTCGGTCTGCGAAAACTGTTTAAAGTACGTTGGAATCCTCCGCAGTTGGGCCTCTCATTGACACAACGAAACGGCGCAACACCGAGTGCACCAATTGCGGGGCGCGTCTGGGACCTCTTCGAACGAGCCGTCACAAAAGGTGGCCGCTTGACGGGTCTCGCGCGGTTCGCGGCTCCTCAGCCCACCGAGTTTGGGCTTTTCATTCGGATGACCCGGACGGCCTCTGCGTCTCGACGAACGGAGCCGGTTGCCGTTCCCGATGCGTGCTGCTCTTAGATCCAACGGGCTCTTAGATTCAAGATGACAACCCAACTCACAGCACCCGAACGGCCTGCCAAACGGACGGCCCCTCCAAAGACGAACGTCGCCTCCGGGTCATCAATGAAATCCGCGCTGAAGAATCTCGCCCGATTGATGGCCCAGCAGACGATTGGCCGGCTTCCGCCGCGCCCCTCGCGCTTGACCGGCAAGCTCGCCTGCGAAGGGGGGACTCCGGTCCGCGACATCCGCATTCGGCCGTGGGCCGCCTATCATGCGCACAACCGCTGGGCTTGGACCACAGCCGTGCGTCCGCAGCTGCGGAGCATCTTCCTGAAAGGCGCCGAGGGGACGCCGCAGCGCCGTTCGATCGAGTTTGCCGAGAAATGGGCGGCCCGTTGTGGCTGCCGCTACGGGCTGTTGTTGCCGCACGGCACCGATGCGCTGCGATTTGCGCTTGCCGCCGTCTTCGACCACGACGGACTGGAATACGGTGGCGAAGTCATCGTTCCGAACTTTTCGTTTATCGCCAGCGCCGGGGCCCCGCTCGACCGCCGGTTTGGCATCGCCCTTGTCGACGTTGAACAAGACACGCTCTTGCTCGACCCGAAGCGCGTGGAAGAGGCGATTGTGCCCGGCAAAACGCGGGCCATCATGCCCGTGCATCTGTTCGGTCAGCCGGCCGACATGACCGCGCTCGGCGCCGTCGCCCGACGTCACAGCCTAAAGATCATTGAGGACGCTGCCCAGGCGCACGGCGCGGAATGGGAGACGGGGCCGGTCGGATCGCTCGGCGACGCGGCGGGTTTCAGCTTCCAATCGCACAAGAGTCTCTCGTGCGGCGAAGGTGGCATGCTGACGACGAACGACGAAGAAGTCTTCGAGCGGGCCTACCGCTTCCACGACGTCGGAAGGGCGCGGATCGGCCGCGAGCGCTGGGACCATCACGCGCTCGGCTGGAATTGCCGCCCCACCGAGTACCAGGCGGCGGTGCTCTTGCATCGGCTGACCCTTTTCGACGAGCAGCAGTCGATCCGGCGGGAGAACTTCCGACTGCTGCGTCAGTTGCTTGCCGAGGTGCCGAGCGTTGAACCGCTGGGCATTCGGCCCGGCGTCAAACGGCACGGAATGTACATGTTTCCGCTCCGCTATCGGCCGGAACACTGCGGCGGCGCGCCGTTTGATGATTTTCTGCGCGCCGTTCAGGCTGAAGGCATGCCGATCAATCGCGCCTTTTCCACCACGATGTCGGCACAGCCGGCGATTCAACGACTCCTGGAAAAACGGCCGCAATACGTGCGAGTCCTGCCGACTCCTGTCTCGGATCAGGCGGCCGCCGAGACGGCCTTTATTCCGCACGATGTCTTCTTGGGTGCCGCGGCCGACATGGAAGAGATTGCCGCTGCGATTCGCAAGGTCGCCCGGCATTTTTGCGCTCGTGCTTGAGATGACGCGTCAACCCGCCGCCAATCCGAGCGCGACGCGGCCAACGTCGGCCTGCTGTCGCATTCCAATCGGGCCGCAATGCTGTGCTGCCCACAGGTAGAACTCGGTTTATGAATTTCGCAATCCTCGGATGTGGTTACGTGGCGGAACTCTACGCCACGACGCTGGAGAACCACCCGGAGTTGAAGCTGGTTGGACTCTACGATCGGAACCAGCGCAACCTCGACGCGTTTTGCGCGGGATGGCCGGCCCGGCGCTACACGAGCGTCGACGACCTGGCCGGCGACTCTGATGTCGATCTCGTTCTGAACCTGACGAATCCGCGCAGCCACTACGAGTTAACCACCCAGTGCCTGCAAGCGGGCAAGCACGTCTACTCCGAGAAGCCACTCGCGATGGATGCCCGCTGTGCGGAAGAACTGGCCGACGTGGCCGAACAGAAGAGTCTTGTCCTTTCCTCGGCTCCCTGCAGTCTGCTGACGGATACGGCCCAAACCCTCTGGAAGGCCATTCTGGACGGCGCGATCGGCAAGGTCCGGCTGGTTTACGCGAATTTCGACGACGGCATGATCGCGCCCAATCAATCTCCGTGGCTGTGGCGAAATGGCAGCGGCGTCCCCTGGCCGGCCAAGGACGAATTCGAGGTGGGATGCGCTTACGAACACGCGGGCTACGTCCTCACGTGGCTGGCGGCATTCTTCGGCCCCGCACGGTGCGTGACTTCGTTCGCCTCCTGCCAGATTCCCGACAAAGGCATTCCGGTTGAGACCATGGCGCCCGACTTCACCGTGGGCTGCATCGAATACGCCGAGGGGATCGTGGCCCGCGTGACCTGCGGGCTGGTGGCGCCCCGCGACAAGTCGCTGACGGTGATCGGCGACGAAGGCGTGTTGTTTGTCGGCAATGTTCGCAACGACAGGGCACCGGTCTACCTGCGCCGCACGAGGTTGAGCCGCATCCAATCCACGATCGCCAGCCGCACGCGGTGGATCTCGAGGTGGTTGGAGGAACGGCTCTCCTGGCCCGGGGCCGAGGCGCTGTTTCAGCGCCGTTATCCTCCGGCGCGGAATACCAATGGGCTCCTCGTCGGCCGGAGCAAACCGGTGGACTTTCTGCGCGGCCCTGCGGAAGTCGCCGATGCCGTTCGCGAAAAACGCCCCTGTCGTCTGTCGGCGCGTTTGGGCGTGCATATCGTCGAGCTCGTCGAGGCCCTGCAGCATCCCGAGCGGTTCGGCGGACGCAAAGAATTGACCACGACCTTTCCGACAATCTCGCCGCTCCCCTGGGTGACCTAGCGTAATCGCGTCGCGATGTTTGTTTCGATTCTCATTCCGTGTTACAACGCCCGGCCCTGGATTGCCGAGGCGATCGAGAGCGCGCTAGCCCAGAGCTGGCCCGACAAGGAAGTGATCGTCGTCGATGACGGCTCGACGGATGGCAGCCTTGACGTGATTCGGTCCTTCGGCGCCGCCGTTCGCTGGGAAACGGGGCCCAACCGCGGCGGAAACGTCGCGCGCAACCGTCTGCTCGAGCTGGCGCAGGGCGAATGGCTGCAATACCTCGATGCCGACGACCGACTGCTGCCGCAAAAGATCGAGCGCCAGCTCGCCGAGTTCGACCCTGCGACCTGCGACGTGGCCCTTTCACCGGTGATTCTGCTGCATTACGACGGCGACCAGGAATCGTGGGAAGAATTCCGGGAAATTCCCCAACCGCACGACCTGTGGGTCAACCTCGTGCGCATGGAGCTTCCCCAAACGGCGGGGCCGCTGTTTCAAAAGTCGGCGCTCGTCGACGTCGGAGGGTGGAAGCCCGATCAACCCTGCTGTCAGGAACTGGAACTCTATTTCCGGCTGTTGACCGCGGGAAAGCGATTTCAGTACTGCCCGACCGCCGGCGTGCATTATCGACTGTGGAGCACGCAAACGGTGTGGCGGAAGAATCCGATGCAGACGCTGGGACGCTGGCTGGCGGTCATCGAAGCGGCCGAGCGACATCTCGAACAAACGGGGGAGCTGAGCGACCGCAGACGCGATGCGATCGCGCTAGCTCGCTTGCGGTGTGCGCGAAGCATCTATCAATTCGAGCCGTCTCGTGCCTGCGAAGTCGCGAAGATCTCCCGACGAAGCCATCCGCGCTTCTCGCCGTTGCCTTTCAATGAATTTCCCCGCGCCTATCGCTGGGCGCATCACCTGGGGGGCTTCGCCTTTGCCGAGCGCGTTGCCCGGCTGGTTCGGCCCTTGAAACGAAAACGCGACCTCGGCGCGGCGTCCCCTCAGCCGCGATCCGAGGGTCCGCGTCCGCCCTCCGAATTGCCGACCGAAACAGCGAGCGTAAGCAGTTGATGTCACAGCCTCCATTCTTTTCCGTCGTGATTCCGACGTACAACCGCGCGGATCTGCTGCGGCAGGCGCTCGATTCGGTCTCTCGCCAGGAATGCCGTGACTTCGAAGTAATCGTCGTCGATGACGGCTCGACCGAGGATTTATCGAGCCTGGCTGCCGAATATGAGCAGACCAGGTTCCTTCGGCAGGCCAATGCGGGTCCTTCCGCGGCTCGAAACAACGGATTAAAAGCGGCGGCCGGCGAGTACGTCGCCTTCCTCGACAGCGACGATGTCTGGTTTCCCTGGACGCTGGCGACCTATCGCGACGCAGTCGTCAAAAACAGGGAGCCTGCCTTTGTGGCCGGCTGCCCCAGGGTTTTTCACGACCCGAGCGAGCTCGGCAAAATCGAAAACGGTCCTCTGCAGTCGCTGCAATTCGCAGACTACCTTCAGAGCGGCGATGCCTGGCGGTGGTTCGGCGTTTCCTCGTTTGTGATTCGGCGAAGCGTTCTCGTGGCCTGCGGCGGCTTCACGCCGGCCATGACGCATGCCGAGGACGCCGACCTCGCCATGACGTTGGGAACGGCACCGGGATTTGTGCAGATCACCAGTCCGGTCACCTTCGGCTA
>DASPSM010000668.1:0-2781 GCA_035623955.1 Planctomycetaceae bacterium | reverse complement strand
AGAGCGTGCACTGCATCCGCCAGGGACAGCCTCCGCGGATGTTCTCCGGCGCGCAATCGATCCCGGGCACTCCCGTCTTCGCCAACTTGCGGATCGCGGTTGAGTCGCTCTTCGAGATGCCCGAGTAGTCGCTCGCCGGGAGGCCGAAGCTCCTGCTGAGCCGCTGCTTTCCTCATCGCGACAACAACCGAGGCTCGGCGGGAGCCTCGCCCTCCCAACTACATCCAAAGATGCACGCGCTGGGCGAGAGCCGGCGGCATTCGACGTTCGACCGCGGCCCGGATCTGCCGTTCGTGGTAGCGCGTGCTGAAATGCGCCAGGATGATCAGCTCGTTCTGAAAGCGATCGGCCCGCTCGATGATGTCGTCCAAGTGTGTGTGCCCGAACTTGTGGATCTTCTCCTTGCGGTGTTCCGGGCGGAAGAAGGTCATTTCGGTGATCAGGATCGTCGCTTCGTAGAGAGGCGGATAGCCGTCGAGTCCGGCGGGGGCGCTGTCTCCCACGTAGCATAAGAGGGGCACGCGCACTTCGTGCGTGACCTCGGCGCCGCCTAGCCGCAACTCGCGAATTTGCTCGCCCGTGTAGCCCTGATACTCGGGCTTGAGCTTCTTGCGACGGTCCCAGACCACGTAACCCAGCGAGGGGACCGTGTGCTTTGTGGCAAAGGCCGTGACAACATGTTCGCGCGACAACTCGATCTCGTCGCCCGCTTTCACGCCGACGAGGTCGACGACCATCCGCCCGCGGTCGAGTCGCTGCCAGATGTGCAGCAGGCGGTGCACGTTTTCGACGGACTCGACCGGCAAATAAACGCGCGGCGGCTCCATCTTCATCATGCGGCGCCGCGACACGTAGACGGGAATCGAGGCCAGGTGATCGAGATGGGAGTGGCTGACGAAGAAAGTCTGCGTTCCCGTAAATGACCAGGGGCTGCCTCCCAGCTCGAACCCGATCTTCAGCTCCTGGATCCGCCAGTAGCTCTGGACGGCCGCCCGCGAATATCCCTCGATCGTGAGTCCCTTGAAGGGAAGCGTCTTGACGGGAAGGTTTTCGATCATCGGATCAGGCGACGGCTACTGGCTTGCCAGTGGTGATGCTCTTGGCTTCAGCATAACAGAGAGCGAGCGCGTCGCGGGCCAGCGCTCCGCTCAAGAGCCGCGATTCGCTCCCGCGGCGGACGGAGTCGACGGCGGTTTGCAGCTCGGTCGTGAATGCTGCGCACCACTCTTTGCCGCTCTTGAGCGTCGGCGTCGTGGCTTTGCCATCGTTGGTGATCAGCGTCAGCGGGCGTTCGACCTGCCACGTTCCGCCGATCGTCCCGGCCGAAAACAGGACCGTCGCCTTCTCGAAATAGACCTCGAAGCCGTGAGCAAACTGCAGACCTGCCGCCGCAATCCCGCCACTGACACAGCTGACGGCAAGCTGCGGGTCGGCATAGACGTATTGCGTGTGGACGTGATTGACGAAGCCTTCGGAAACAAGTCCGCGGGCAAATACCTTTTGGGGGAGACCGCACAACAGGGCGATGAAGTGATTGTCGTGAATGTGCAGATCGATGCCCCACCCCCCCAGGGCGCGAAAATCCTCGATATGCTGGGACCACTTGGGGGGCGCGATCACGCGCCGAAAATGCGCCGCCAGCATGCGGCCGTATTTTCCGGTCTCTCGAGCGCTCAGCACGAATTGAAACTCCGCGTGGAAGGGGAGCACCTGGGCCACCATCAGCGGCAATTTCGCCTTTCTCGCCGCCGAAACCATGCGATCGGCCGCTTTTAAATCGACGGCGATCGGTTTCTCGACCAGCGTCGGCTTGCCCACTGCGAAGGATTCGAGCGTCACCGACTCGTGCATGTTGGTGGGAAGACACACGTCAACCAGGTCGATGTTCGGGTCGGCCAGCAGCTCTCGGTAGTCGGAGTATTTTTTGACCTTTGACAGGTCGACCTTGCCGCCGCGCGGGCCGAAATTTCCCTGAATCGAGGTCCAGTCGCCGGCAAGTTTCTTTTTGTCGCGAGTGGCGATGGCGGTGACCCGCGCCCCCTTAAGCCGGCGGGCCGCCTCGAAATGCGTGTAGCCCATAAAGCCCACGCCGACGATTCCGATTCGCACCATCGCTTATCTCGCGTTGCAATAAAGCGTTGCCGTGAAAAGCTTCCTAGCATTGTGTCGTGGTGACATCGCGTCAAGCGGCCGCGCTTCGGCCGGGTGAATCCATTGTTCACACGGGCGACGCCGTTGAAGGCAGCACTCGTGCAACTGTTGCAGGCAAGTTGTAGTGCCCGATCTCTGAGCAGCGACTCAAGCGGTTTCACGCGATTGTCATCCCATTTCCACCATTCGCGCCATCTTGACAATGGTTGAGATCGCTCACGGCTCAAAACGAAGCGGCCATTTTCGCAACCGCACTGGATCTTTTGCGATGCGGCTTGTTATCCTTGTGAGGACGTATTCGTTTTGATGACAGCAGAATGCGCACGAATTGACCGGCGCTTCGGACGTGTACCTGGCCGCGCAGCGATCACAAATCGCTGGTTCACGCGCTAGCCGGACAGAAAGGTGCATCAGGGAAGCTGCGGCAAAGCCGAACCAAGGAGAAGGCAATGCTAGTTCTGTCGCGCAAGACGGGCGAAAAGATCAGGATTGGCGATAACGTTACCGTGACGATCGTGCGAATCGGGCCCAACAACGTGCGCCTGGGAATTGATGCGCCGCGCGATCTCAACATCGTTCGCGAAGAGTTGTGTGCGAACGAGCCCGTGCTCAATCAACCGCAAGGCACGA
>DASPSM010000652.1:0-4502 GCA_035623955.1 Planctomycetaceae bacterium | reverse complement strand
ATCGCCGTCCAGCCGGGCCCAAACGCAGGCGACACGCTGCTGGGCACTCCGGAATACCTGGCTCCGGAAGCCCTGGTTTCGGGAACGGCCTTGCCCGTCGCCAAAGACATGTACGCCCTGGGCGTCACGCTGTACCGCATGCTGACGGGCCGGCTTCCTTTCGTCGGCGATTCGCCTGCCGAACTGATGGTCCAACACCGGCAGGTCAAACCGACACTTCTGCGCCGCTATCGACCCGAAGTTCCGCGCGAGCTGTCGGATCTCGTCGGCCGGATGCTGGCCAAACAACCCTTCCGCCGCCCCCACAACCTCCGCAGCCTGATCCGCGAGTTGGTGGATTTGGAGATCTCTCTGCTGACGTCGGAACTCGCACACGACGCGTGACGATTCGGGAAGAATCGTATCACTGAACTGCGCCTGGTTGTTCTCGATACGCCTGGCCGGAGCGGTACAGGTCCAACAAGTGCCCCCATTTCGGCCGGTCTTCGTTGGAATACAGCTCGTGAGCCGTTGTCTCGGCAGCGACGGCTTGCTCGAAGTCCCCGGCTTCCGCGTGGGCCGCCGCAAGGGCTCGGAAGTAACAGGCTTCTTTGCAGAGGCCTGCCTCGACTTCCCGGGCTTGCTGGACGTAATGCAGCGCTTTTCTTCCATCCCGGCGATCGACGATCGGCGAGGTCGCATATTCCCACGAGGCGGCCAGATAGAGCACATGGACGTCGTTATCGGGGTTTAGTCGATTGGCTTGCTCGAAGTCCGCAATCGCCCTCTCGAAATGGTCCGGCTCGTTAACTTCGGCCCACAGCAAGCCTCGGCTTTTCCAAAGGTAGCTCTCATTGGGCTCGAGGCGAATCGCTTCACCCAGGTCGGCGATCGCTTTCATCGTTTCCTTTTTTCGGCTCAACAACGTGCTACGACCTTGGTAGGCAACCGCCGTCGGACGCAGGCGTATGATCTGGTCAAGATCGGCCAGCGCCAAGTCTTCCTGGCCGGGCATTAAGCTTCGCGTTCTCGCGCGCAGTTCGAGTGCTTCGAGATCGTTGGGATTCTTGCGCAGAACCTGGTCGAGATCTGCCACAGCGCCGGGGTAATCGCGCAACACGTGATGCCGGGCGGCCGCCCGCAGTTTGAAAGCCGTTGGATCGCTCGAATTGAGCCGAATCGCTTCTTCGACGGCCTCAAGCCCTTCCGTGGTCTTTCCCTGCTGAAGTAGCGATCGACCACGAGCGAGCAGTCCCGCATATCGCCCGCCATCGCTGGTCGCAGGCGTAGATTTGAGGAATTCAAGAAAAGCCTCGCTTGTGGGGATCCCACGGATGCTCGACACCCTTCCGTGTCCTCCGCCCGGCTGCACCCTTCGAATCGTGGCGGACAGCGGCAATTCGCCGACGGGCAAGCTTTGCCCGACAACATAGTACTCGCGCGAGTCACTTCCGGCGGTCCAAACCAGCCCGGCGAAATAGGGCGCCAAAACAAACTGCTTTGACACATCCACTGGAGGTGGCTCGGGGAAGGCGACAACTGCCACGATTCGCCTGTCCACGAGGCGAGCAACGTCGACCTTCAGCCGCGCTAGGAACGATTGTTCGAGACGAACGTTGCATTGAGCACACATCGACGCAAAGAGCGCTCGAATCAGCTCCGCCCCATCGACCGGCTCGGTCAGCTTGTTTAGCCCGTCCGGCGCCTCTGGCACCTGGAAAAACCAGCTGGAGAGATACTGGTAGGCGAACGCATACAACAGTTGAGCCGTTTGCAGGTCGATTTGCTGCTTGCCTGACTCGGCTTTTCGCCCGAACCATCTGAATGCCATCGACCCTTCCCTTCATTCTGTCGGCGCAACGACCTGGCAGGTTGGTGCCCAGTCGACAAACCGCTGGAAGAGGACTCGGGTTCCTACTATATCGAGAAAATGTGTGCCCCCGGGCGGGCCTCTCCGCCGGATGCTGGCCAAACAACCCTTCCGCCGCCCCCGCAACCTCCGCAGCCTGATCCGCGAGCTGGTTGACCTGGAGATTTCGCTGCTGACGTCGGAACTCGCGCACGACGCGTAAGGCGGCATGGCTACACTGATGGATGGCAACACTAAGGGAAGCCTCCATTTGTTGAGCCGGTCGAATCGCCATGCCTTCTTCGGCAGTCGGTAATGGATCGTCGAGCAAAGTCCTAGGACGGAGCGAGCTGCGCACGCGGGTCCTTCGCAACGGGCCAGATGGACCGGCCTCCGAATTGTGGCTGCGCGCGCCGTTGCCGGAACATGCCGGGCTGGTGGCTGGGTTGTGGGCGGGGGATGTCGACACTTTGGAATCTCGCCATCGTCTGATCCCGGATGGCGAGTTCTGGTTGATGTTCAATCTCGGGCCGGCACAGCGCGTTGTCGACTTGGAGCGCACCGGACCTGGCGCGGTTTATCACGCTGCGATGGTTTCGGGGCTGCACGATCGGGCGGTGACGTATGAATCGATCGAGCGGCATCCGCGGGTCGTTACCGTGCGGTTGCTGCCGCGCGGGGCGTGCGCGCTGTTTGGTGGCTTGTCGCTGCTGGAATTGGCCAACCGCGTGTTTGACCTGGATGATGTCCTTGGACGCGCGGCCGGAGCCGAACGGTTGCGGCAGCGGTTGCTGGAAACGGCGAATCTGGGGGCGGGTCTCGATCTGGTCGAGAACTGGCTCGTCGATCGCCTGCGTATCGGGCCTCGCGCGCATCCGCTGACGCGGGCGGCACTCGACGCTCTGCAGAAGAGTCATGGCACCGTGCGGGTCGAGGCGATCGCGCGCAATCTGGGTGTGTCGGCCCGCTATCTCAACGCGCTCTTTCAACGTCAGGTTGGCCTGCCGGCGAAGAGCTTGGGCCGCGTGCTGCGCTTCCAACGCGCCCTCGACCTCCTCGACCTTCCGGGCCCGGCGGATTTCGCACGCGTCGCCCTGGAATGTGGGTACTACGATCAGTCGCATCTGAATCGCGACTTCCGCGCGCTGATCGGCCTGACCCCCGGGGAATACGTCGCTCGCGTCTTCCGCGCGCCGGGCTGGCGCGAGATCAGCGGATAGTGCTGCTAAATGACCGTGCGCGATTCTGGGAGACTGCGCGGATACCCCTCACCCCCAGCCCCTCTCCCGCAAGGGGAGAGGGGAGAAGATTTTCAGTCAACGCTTGGTTGGGCAACGGGAAGCCAACATTTGGACTCTCCCCCTCTCCCCTTGCGGGAGAGGGGCTGGGGGTGAGGGGGCCAGCCCTCGGCGACTCAGGCGCGCGGTCTTGAGCACTCAGGGCAGTGTCCAACTTCTTTGTTCCGATTTTTCCAAGATCCCAAGATCACGGTTCGCTAGTCTGAGGGAGTTGGACCGGGGCGGCACCGGCCTCAATTCCGCCGCCATCCGAAAGTCATCGTCCCGCCAGGGACGACCGGCAATAGCCCACGCCTTCAGGCGTGGAGAAAGCGGCCGCCCCTTACGGGGCTTGGAAATCCAGATAAGGAGACGCCTCGGTAACCCAGCGTTGAAACGCTGGGCTATTGTCGGTGGCCCCTCCGGGGCCAAACATGCAGCACGTAGTTCGTTGCCCTGTTCGCAAGGGTTAACAGCGCAGAGTGCCGCCCAATTCGTCACTCACCTTCAAAGGCATCTCATGACATCCACGACCGACCCAACGATCGCGACCGACGCCTCCCCGCGGCTCAAGCTGTTTCAGCTGCTCACCGGCCATTACGTCTCGCAGGCACTTTACGTCGCCGCCAAGCTCGGCATCGCCGACTTGCTCGTCGATGGGCCGCGGACGTCGGCCGAGTTGGCGCAGGCGACGAAAACGCACGCCCCCTCGCTACTGCGGCTGTTGCGACTTCTCGCAAGCGCCGGCGTGCTGGCCGAGACAGGCGCGGACACGTTTGCTCTGACGCCGGTGGGAGCCTACCTCAGTCGGAATCATCCGGACGGGTCGTCGCATGCGGTCGCTCTGCTCTTTGCCGGTCCGATTAATCGGGCGTGGAATGAGCTGCTCTATAGCGTCCAGACGGGCGAGCCGGCGTTCGAGCGGGTCTTTGGAATGAAGGTCTTCGAGTACCTGCCCAAACATCCCGAGGAGGCTGCCGTCTTTAATGAGGCGATGACCGCGGGCTCGGCCCAAACGGCGAAAAACGTCCCGACGGCCTACGACTTCTCGAGTTTTGGCACGCTCGTCGACGCCGGCGGCGGTCACGGCGCGCTTCTCGCGGCGATTTTGAGAGCCAACCCGCGTTCGAAGGGAATCCTCTTCGAGCTGCCGTCGGTCGCCGAAGGCGCGCGGAAGAATCTGGGGGCGCTGGGACTTTCTCAGCGCTACGAGGTCGTGGCGGGCGACTTCTTCGAGTCGGTGCCGGCGGCCGACGCGTACATTCTCAAGGGCGTGATCCACGACTGGGACCGCGAGCGGAGCATCAAAATCCTGCAAAATTGTCGGCGTGCGATGCGGCCGCCAGGTAAGCTTTTGCTCGTCGAGCTGGTTCTGCCTTCCCGCGTAGACGAATCAA
>DASPSM010000650.1:0-26908 GCA_035623955.1 Planctomycetaceae bacterium | reverse complement strand
CAGTGGATCGTAAAAGGAAGGATGCACCAGTCGAGGATGAATCACGCCGCACCTGTCGCGCAACTGATTCGTTGGGAAGGAGCCGAGATGAAAGCCTTCAGCCGGCGTCCATTGGAGCGTGGACATGGCCAGGTTGTGGCCGTCCCACAAGAGATCGAACGCGCATCCACCAAGCTGCGTCGCGTAAAAGCGATCGAAGAGTATGGGACGGCCGCCGCGCTGAGTGTGTCCCACTTTCCTCGTAAAGATCGCCGACTCGGCGCGCGTGTGCGCGATGGAGCGAAAGTAGTCGTCCCCGAGAGACTGGACGAGCAACTGCCTGAGCGACTCCGCCGCTCCGCTGAAAGCCACATTGCCGGCGGGATCGACGCTTGACGAGGCGCTCCCCAAGCGTTTCCCTTCAGCGTCGACGATCGCCTCGCCGACGACAATCACCACGTGTTTTTGCAGCTCGTAAAGTGCCCGAACACGCTCCAGCAGCACTGGCAGATTGAGGGGCACTTCGGGAATCAGGATCAGGTCGGGCTGACCATAGGCCGACGCCAAGGCAAGGTGGCCCGTCTGCCGCCCCATGACTTCGATAATGGCGATTCGCCGGTGACCCTCGGCCGTCGTGCGAATGCGTTGCACGCCCTGGGCGACGACAAAGACGGCGGTCGCGAATCCGGGCGTGGCATAGTTGATGATTTCATCGAGGCCGATCTCCGGACGCGACCACGCCTTGTGGTACTCGAGCGCTCGCGATGCCTGCGCGGGTCGCGAACTCCAATCATTTGGCTCCTCGAGATAGTTGAGCCCCAAATCGTTGTCGATCGTCTTTGGAGCGAGCACGCAGGGAAATCGCTCGGCCAGGCATTGGACGGCATTGGTCGTTCCATCTCCGCCGACGCAAAGCAGGCCCTCGATTTTCAATCGCCCAAGGCGTTCAACGATGCGTTCGATGATCTGCACGTCATCCGGACCGATGTAGGCACGGGAGCCCCCCAACAACGTGCCACCGTGATGGGGATCCAGTTCGGGAATCGTGGAAAACAGCGGATTGAGCGGCACATGAGGCAGGCGCGGATCCAGCAGCCCCACGAAGCCATCGAGAATCCCGAAGACCTCCACACGCCGCTCATTGGCGCGTTCCACCGCGCCGAAGATCGTCGCATTCAGAGCTGGGGTATCGCCCCCCGCGGTCAAAATCGCGATGCGATGCATGGATTCTCCGAGCGGCGTCGTGCCGCAAGTCCTCTTCGAGCGCGTCTGGGAAAAACCGCATCACGATGATAAACTCTGCGTCGAACTCGCTCCAATCGTTGCAACTCTCCACGCAGGCTGAGAGGCTTTGTGCGAATCCTGATGGGCATCGACGGCTCTTTCGCCACGGCGAAGGCGATTCGTTTTGTGTGCGAGCTTTTCGGCCAATCAAAGTCGAAAGACATTTGGATCACGCTATTGCACGTGACCGAGAGCATTCCTGACCAGAGCCTCGAGCCCGGCATTCCACAATCACTGGGCACGGCCTACCAGCAAATCATCGAGGACGCAAAGGCCCGCCGCGAAGAACTGGGCAAAAGTCTCCTGGAGAAACAAGTCGCGGCGCTCGAAGCGGCCGGAATTCCCCACGACCACATTTCAGCGAAACTCGAGGTCAGCTCTGCTCGACCGGAATCCTCGAAGGTCGCAGTCGCGCTCGGGATCATCAACGAAATGAACGGCGGCAACTACGATGTTGTCTGCATTGGCCGGCGCGGAACAACCGCGGCCGAAGGCGTCTTCTTGACAAGCATTGCGGAAAAGGTCTTACGTGAAGCGCGGGGTCGCACCGTCTGGGTCGTCGACTAAGCTATTGCGTTTCGCACAGGCGACATAAATCGACGGCATTGGCCTCGCGCTTTGCCGTCACTACCTCGCTTGCCTTCAATTCGACGTGCCTGGTGGAATCGAGCCCCTTCAAGCGGGCTTTTTGAGCGTCGCGATCGGGCATTCGAAGTCGCGAGGTTTGACGGCGAGCAACGAGCACGGCATTTGCGAAACGAGCCGTTCGGTTGTATTGCCCATCGTCAATGCCTGCAGGCCGGCGCGAGCCGACGTACCCATCACGACGAGGTCGATTCGGAGATCCTCGATCGCGCGCAGGATCGCCTCGTCGGGCCGGCCGGCAGCGACATGGATCGCCACCTCATCTGGCAGACAGCCGGACTCGGCACGGATGAGCTGTTGCTCCAATTGCCGTTTGGCGTCTGCAAGGCGTTCATCGGAAAACTCCTTGAAGAGCGCCTGTGCTTCGCGACCGTACCAAAGGGGTGGAGGGCCTGGTCCGTGCACCGCGTGCAGAACATGAATTTGTGCATCGACAATCTGGCCCAATGAAATTGCGGTCCGAAGGGCCTCGAGTGAGACGTCGCTCAAATCGTCAGGAACCAATACTCTGGGGCGCCTCCAGTCGGTGCCGGGACGCGTGATCCACACGGGGCATGGGCAATTGCGGAGGAGCTTTATCCCAGTGGAACCAAACAGAAATCGCCCGGCGCGGCTGAGGTCGCGAGTGCCAGCGATCACGAGGTCATGTTTTTCATTCAGGACTTCTCGGCAGATCTCCTCCCAAGGAGTGCCAAAGCCCACTTTTTTGCACGCGTCGACACCCGCATCGACTGCGCGCGCCTGAAAGTGCCCCAAGATGGTCTTCGCCTCCTTTTCCAGCTGCGACTGATCGAGTTCCGTCTTCAAGGCATCGTGCAAATAGGGATACTGATGCAGGCTCGAGAAGATTTTTAAATTCGCGTGCGCGGCACGGGATACCACGATCGAACAATTCAAGGCGGCTTCGTCTGCCGCCGTGATCTCGATGCCTTTTGATGGATCAGTGTTGGAGAGGTCGACGCCGACAAGAATCTTGCTAAAGAATTGCACGGCGGCAACTCCACTGTTCAGCGAGAAGTTGTCCTGCGCTCGCAAGACCAACTGGCTGGCGACTGGACTGAGTCAGCTCCGACATACGGTCACCGATGCGTTGGTCGACAATGACCCACCGTACGCAAATAGTTGACCTGCTGCGATCGACACTTTCAATCGTGCAAGCGCGAGAGTCCCCGAAGAATCAGAACGGGGCAATGGGCCAGCCGGAGCACGCGCTCTGCCACCGAGCCGATCAGAACTCGCGGAATGCCGCTGCGGCCGTGCGAAGGCATGACGATCAAGTCGGCCTGCAGCTGCTCCGCGAACTTCGCGATTTCGCTTCCTGCGTCGCCAATCCGCACGTGAAAGTCCGCTCTGCAAAAACGGCTCGCGGCAAATCCCTCGCGGAAGGCCATCTCCGCGTGCCGACTGCGTGCTTCATCGTCGATCGACGTCCAAACGACGCCTGGCTCGGCGACCGGGATCTTTGGCAGCACGTGCAGCACATGCAAGTGCGCGACGTCGTCCACCATCTCGCCGGCCGTTTCGAGACCCCTGGCCGACTGCTCTGAAAAATCAAAGGGCACGACGACGCACTTTTTAGGCAGCCAAGGCATGTTCTCTCTCCGCGAGCCGCCGTTCGTTCTTAGTCTTTCGTCCCCAGATCGTCTTCGAACGCCGCCTGGACGATCGCGTTTTCGCTCTGCTCGTGCTGGCGGAGAGCGGCGACCAGCTGCTCAATTTCATCGCGCGACTCGCGCCAATAGCCCGACTCCGGTTCGCACTGCTGCAGTCGGGCAATTTGTTGGTCGAGGCGTTCCAAGAACTGTGCATGTTCTTCCCGCAGCGTCGCGGCAGGCCGCGTGAATTGTGGCGCAACGGCCAACGCCGCGCGGAGATATCCGTCCCGCTCTTCCCCGGCAAAATGCTCCGCCAACAGGTCCCGCAGCTCCTGCACGCGGAACGCCATCTCGCCAAACTTCCGAATTCCGAGCGAATCGAGTTCAGACCACCATTGTCGCAGTTCGGCAATTCGGCGCGCGATCTCCTGGTGCTCCTTCAAAAGTGCTTGCAGGCTGTTAAGAGATCGTGATTCGGTAGACATGCCAACGTTTCCGATGCTTCGTCGTGAGGATTGCGAATGCTGGACCCCCCGCGCAAATTAAACTCCCCCTCGATGAGAGATACAGCAAGTTCTATTCCCCATCCACCTGAGAGCCTCGTTTGATCGCGAATAGCGCGATGCGCGAGCCAAGGGCCCGTCAAGCGCGACAGATCCGCCCGTGACCGTGCGACTTCGCACACGTCGAGCACGCAACTCGTCACTTATCCCGGCCACTTCCCACGATTTTCGGCAAATTCGCTGCGGCACGGCAAGTGCGTCTCGCGCGACGTGTCGTGCATCCTCTAGGTTGGCGAGCGATGCTCGCGGACGTGACACGTCAAGCGTACGGGAGGCTGGTGGATCATGATTGGCATCCGCTTGTGGCTGGGTGTGACTTTGTTTGGTTTGATGGCGGTGGTCGCCGGTGCGGGCGAGAATGACCGCCCGTCTCCAATCGGCCGTCGAGTCGAGGATTTCGTGCTGAAAGACTTTTATGGCAAGTCGCACGCGCTGGCGGACTACAAACAAAAGAAAATCCTCGTCCTGGCTTTTCTGGGAACCGAATGCCCGCTCGTCAAGCTCTATGCGCCGCGCCTTGCCGAAATGCAGCGAAAGTACGCTGAAAACAGCGTGCAATTCCTCGGCATCAACGCGAATCGACAAGACACCATTACCGAAATCGCCTCGTATGCCCGCACCTACCAGATCGGTTTCCCGATTCTGAAGGACCTCAGCAACAAGCTGGCCGATCGACTGGGCGCTGTGCGCACGCCGGAGATTTTTGTGCTCGGACCCGATCGCGTCATCCGCTACCACGGCCGGATCGACGATCAATACGGCGTCGGTTACCAGCGGCAGGCAGCGGTGCAGACATTTCTGCAGTCGGCGCTCGACGAACTACTGGCCGGCAAGCCGGTCACGAAATCGGAAACCCCCGTGGTTGGCTGCTTCATCGGTCGCGTGCACAGCCCCGACGCGTCGGCCAAAATCACTTACTCGAATCAGGTGGTGCGGATCCTCAATAACCGTTGCGTCGCCTGCCACCGGGCGGGAGAGATCGCGCCTTTCGCGATGACGAGCTACGACGAAGTCTCCGGCTGGGCCGACACAATCGCCGAGGTGGTCCGCAATCGACGCATGCCCCCTTGGTTCGCCGACCCGAAGTACGGCCATTTCAAGAATGACTGCAGCTTGCCGGACGAAGAGAAAGAAATTCTCTACCAGTGGGCCGAAGCCGGGGCGCCGCAAGGTGAGGTTCGCGACCTTCCTGAGCCACCGAAGTTTACGGACGGCTGGCGGTTGCCAAAGGACCCGGACGCCAGCTTCTACATGGCGGAGAAGCCCTACACAGTCCAGGCCGAGGGGACGGTCCCCTACCAGTACTTCACCGTCGATCCGAGGTTTAAAGAGAACAAATGGATCAAGGCTCTTGAGGCCCGACCGGGCAATCGGGCCGTCGTGCACCACATCATCGTTTTTTCGCAGCCCAAAGGGAGCCACGACGAGCGGAATCGCCAGTTTCTGGTTGGGTACGCGCCAGGAGCTGAGCCTGCCGTGCTGCCACAGGGGATGGCGAAATTCGTCCCAGCCGGCTACGAGCTTCTGTTTCAGATGCATTACACCACCAACGGTGCGGTGGGGCAGGACTGCAGCAAGGTGGGGTTGATCTTCGCTGACCCGCGCGAGGTCACCCACTTGGTGCGGACGACGCAAGCGATCAACCAGGCGTTCGCTATTCCGCCGGGGGCGGACGATTATCGCGTCGACGGCGATTCGTTCGCCTGGAATTTCGACATGGATCTGGTCGAGCTATTCCCTCACATGCACCTGCGTGGAAAAGCTTTCCGATACGAGGCCAAATACCCGGACGGCACTTCGGAAGTCCTGCTCGACATCCCGCGCTACGACTTCGGCTGGCAGCTCACCTACGAGCTTCCGGCCGTCAAACACCTGCCGAAGGGGACGGTCATCCACTGCACGGCCCATTACGACAACTCGGAGAACAATCTCAGTAACCCCAACCCCAAAGCGACCGTCCGCTGGGGCGACCAGACTTGGGACGAGATGATGATCGGCTTCTACGACGTCGCCGTGCCGATTTCGCAGGCGGATGTCAAAGCCGGGAATGTGCCGACTTTTGTGCCGGGGGCGCGCGAAATCGCGAAGCAGATCTTCAACCAGTTCGACAAGAACCATGACGGCAAGCTCTCGCTGAGCGAGATTCCACTTCAGCCGTTTCGGTTGAAACTCTTTCTCATGTCGATCGACAAGGATCACAAAGGTGAAATCACGCTGGATCAGTTGACCAAAGCGATCGAGGAGCAGCAGAATCGGGCGCAAAAGGCCGCCCGATCCAAGGCGAAGAAGGGCCAAGGCTCCGTTCGGGATAACCATCAAGCGGCCGCCGGCACGTAATCGGAGAGCTGCGACGGCAGTGTCCTCGCTGAACGACCCCTGGAGGATCGACGCCGTCGCCCAGTCTCTGGGACTGGGGCCGGATGACTACGAGCCGGTTGGCTGGCACAAGGCAAAGCTCGCGCTGGGGCTCCTGGAGCGCTTTCAGTCGAGGCCCGGGGCGCGGTACATCGACGTGACGGCGATCAGCCCGACTCCTCTTGGAGAGGGCAAGACGGTCACGACGATCGGCTTGGCGATGGGGCTCGCACGGCTGGGCCACCGCGCGATCGCCACGCTGCGCGAGCCGTCGCTGGCGCCAGTCTTTGGTATCAAGGGGGGCGGCGCCGGCGGCGGAAAGGCGACGCTCTTCCCCGCCGGCGATATCAACCTGCATTTTACGGGTGACATTCACGCGGTGACGTCAGCGAACAACCTGCTCGCCGCGATGATCGACAACCACATCAAGCGGCGAAAGATGCCGCTGATCGATCCGTCGAGCGTCACTTGGCGCCGCGTCCTCGATATGAACGACAAGGGGCTTGCCCACATTGTCACCGGGTTGGACGATGTGCCGCAGGCTCCGTTGCGAGAGACGGGGTTCGAGCTGACCGCCGCGTCGGAAGTCATGGCGGTCCTCGCTTTGACAACGGGGCTTGCCGACCTTCGGGTGCGACTCGGACGAATCGTCGTGGGCCGCACGCCGGAAGGGCAATTCGTCACAGCGGAGGAGTTGGGCGCCGCAGGGGCGATGGCTGCGCTGCTAAAAGACGCCATCCGCCCCAACCTCGTACAGACCTGCGAGCGCACGCCGGCGATCGTGCATTCCGGTCCCTTTGGTAATATCGCGCACGGGAATAGCTCAGTCCTCGCCGACCTGGCAGCCCTGCGCTTGGCTGACTTTGTGGTGACCGAGAGCGGTTTCGGTTCCGACTGTGGGGCGGAGAAATTCTTCGACATAAAATGTCGCGCCAGAGGGCTGCGGCCCGACGTGGAGGTTCTGGTCGCCACCGTGCGAGCGCTGAAAATGCAGAGCGGGCGCTTTAACGTGCGGCCCGGAAAGCCGATCCCCCGCGAGCTGTTTCAGGAGAATGTCGATGCCCTGCAAGCTGGTGCGTGCAACCTGCAAGCGCATCTCGACATCGTTCGCCAGTTTGGTCTCCCGACTGTGGTGGCGGTGAACCGCTTTCCCGAAGACACCGAGCAAGAGCTGGAGCTCGTCCGGCGCATCGCCCTCGAAGGTGGCGCGGCAGCGGCCCCGATCTCCGACGCTTTTCGGCGCGGAGGCCAAGGAGCGACGAACCTGGCGTCGGCGGTCGTTGAGGCTGCGAAAGGTAACAGCCGCTTCGATTTTCTCTATCCACTCGACATGCCTCTGGTGGAAAAGATTCGCACGTTGGCCACGCGACTCTACGGCGCTCAAGAAGTTGAATTTCAGGCTCCGGCGCGCAGGCAGCTTGAACAATTCACTCAGGGGGGATTTGCAAATCTCCCGGTCTGCATTGCGAAGACCCAATACTCGCTCTCGCACGATCCGACGCTGCTAGGCCGCCCGACCGGTTTTCGGTTTCCCATTCGCGACGTGCGATTGGCGGCAGGCGCGGGGTTCGTCTATGCCCTGGCCGGCGAAATCCAGACGATGCCCGGCCTGCCGTCGGTCCCTGCCGCTTGCCACATCGACCTCGATCCGTCGGGCGAAATCCGGGGGCTCTCGTGATGCGGTTTGGCGACTTAGCGCCTTGAGAAATCTGCGGGACGAATCATGGCTGTTGACCTTCTCGAAGAAGCGGCGGAGGCGGAATCTTCGGGAGCAAACCGGCGGCAGGCTGTCATCGCGAGTGGTGCCATCCTCGGCATCGCCGCCCATCTCGTACTGCGATTTGGTTTTCGAGCGACAAGCGAGGCCTATCATCGCGTGAACTGGGCAGAAGTTCCGCTTCTGGCGGTGCTGTTTCTGGGTGGACTGCCGCTGGTACTGGACCTGCTCCGTAAGCTGTTCCGACTGCAGTTTGGGTCCGACCTGCTCGCAGGAATGTCGATTGTCACATCGGCAATCCTCGGCGAGTACCTCGCCGGATCGCTGGTCGTATTGATGCTCTCGGGGGGCGAAGCGCTCGAGGCCTTCGCGGTCCGCAACGCGTCATCCGTATTGCAGGCACTTGCCAGACGAATGCCGACCGTCGCTCATCGCCGTATGGACGGCCGAGTCGAAGATGTGGCGATCGGCGACGTGACAATCGGCGACGTAGTTGTTGTCTTCCCGCACGAGGCGTGTCCGATCGACGGGACTGTGGTGGACGGGCACGGAGTCATGGATGAATCGTATCTCACCGGGGAGCCGTACCAGATCTCCAAGGCGCCCGGCGCGCAGGTCCTTTCCGGCGCGCTCAACGGCGAATCGGCTTTGACAATCCGTGCGGATCGCCTGGCCGTCGACTCGCGCTACGCCAAAATCATGCAGGTGATGCGCGATTCGGAGCAGAGACGGCCCCGCATGCGGCGCTTGGGCGACCAGCTGGGCGCAATCTACACTCCCTTGGCGGTCGGCATTGCCCTTGCGGCTTGGGCCGCTAGTGGCCAATCCCGACGATTCCTGGCCGTCCTCGTCGTCGCAACGCCCTGTCCCTTATTGATTGCGATCCCGGTGGCGATCATTGGGGCAATTTCGCTGGCGGCGCGGCGCGGGATTATCATCAAGGATCCCGTCGTCCTCGAAAAAATCGAAACTTGCCGGACCGCGATTTTCGACAAGACGGGGACACTCACCTATGGCGCTCCGAAAGTCACGGAAACAATCGCTGCCGGTGCTCACACACCGGAAGAGGTGCTGAGGCTCGCGGCGAGCGTCGAACGCTACTCAAAACATCCCTTAGCCGGCGCAATCGTCGAAGCGGCTGAACACCAAAAAATCGTCGCGCAAGAAGCCGTGGAAATCAGCGAGCGACCGGGCGAAGGTCTTCGCGGGATGGTCGACGGCGTATCCGTTCGCATCACAAGCCGCAAGAGTCTCCTTGGGCACGCGCCGGACCTTGCCGCGGAGCTTCCCGAGGCTTCCGGAACCCTCGAATGCATCATCTTGGTCGACGATCGATTGGCTGGGGTCATGCGATTTCGCGACGAACCGCGTCGAGAAGGCGCGTCTTTCATAACGCACCTCTTGCCGAAGCATCGCTTCCGCCGAATCATGCTCGTTTCCGGCGACCGCGAGTCCGAAGTGCGCTATCTGGCCGACCGGGTCGGGATTCGCGACGTGTACTCCAGTCAGAGTCCGGAGCAGAAGCTCGAGTTGGTCCGGGAAGAAACGAAACGGGCCAACACGCTGTTTCTGGGCGACGGCATCAACGACTCGCCCGCCCTGACGGCGGCAACCGTTGGCGTCGCCTTCGGCTCGAAGAGCGACGTCACCTCAGAGGCGGCCGGCGCCGTCATCCTCGATACGTCACTCGAAAAAGTCGACGAGTTTCTTCACATCGGTCGCCGCATGCGCACGATCGCACTGCAAAGCGCGATCGGCGGCATGGCCTTGAGCGCCGTGGGGATGTTTTTTGCCGCCGCAGGCGCTCTTCCGCCGGTTGCCGGGGCAATTATTCAGGAGGTCATTGACGTCGCAGCCGTCCTCAATGCCCTGCGAGTGAACTGGCGCCCGCAGTCGCTAGCCGACTATTCGGACGAGGCCTTCGGACGAAGCCGAAGAAGAGGCGGTTGAGGTCGTGCACGTCAGATACAATCATCACGTCTGTTCACGCCGGCGCATTGGCCGCAACGCCGCTAAGGAGCGATCATGCTGACCAGGTTTCGCCACATCCTTGTCCCCCTCGATTTCACCGCCAAGAACCAGGCTGCGCTGGACGTCGCCCGCGAATTGGCCAGCCAGAACAAAGCGTCGGTGACTTTCGTGCACGCTATTGAAACCATTGAGAACCTCGAGGATGCGGAACTCACCGCGTTCTATACGCGGCTAGCCTCCCGTGCGGAGGCCGAGCTAGGAGCGCGAGCACAAGAATTTGCGAATGCCGGAATCCGCGTCGACCGAAAGATTCTGTACGGCAAACGGCTGACTGAAATCGTGCGTGAGGCGCGCGACCAGAAGGCCGACCTGGTTGTGGTCAGTTCCCACAAGATCGATCCGGCCGCTCCCGTCCAGAGCCTGGGGACGCTAAGTTATCAGATCTCGATTCTCTGCGAATGCCCCGTGCTGCTCGTGAAGTGATCGACTTTTTCGCAAGCTTTAACCCGCGGCTCCAACGGGCTGGCCTTTCGCCTTGCCAGGACGCACCTGCGTCGACTCGAGCTGCGCACCGCTTGTTGTCGAGGCCATCAACTTCTCAATTTCCAGGACTCTCAGCGTCGTCTTCAGCACCGCGTCCGGATTGAGCGAAATGCTGTCGATGCCATTCTCAACCAGGAACTGAGCGAATTCGGGATGATCGCTCGGGGCCTGCCCGCAGATTCCGATCTTGCGCCCCGCGTGCCACACAACCTCGATTACGTTGGCGATCATGGTCTTTACCGCCCGGTTGCGCTCGTCAAAGATCGGGGCAACGATTTCGGAATCGCGATCGACTCCCAAGACCAGTTGCGTCAAATCGTTTGAGCCGATCGAGAACCCGTCGAATACGTCGCAAAACTCGTCGGCCAGAAGCACGTTGCTGGGAATCTCGCACATCACGTAGACTTCCAGACCATCGTCCCCCTGCTTGAGGCCATTCTTTTCCAGCTCCGCAATCACCTTGCGCCCTTCTTCCACAGTTCGGCAGAAGGGGACCATGAGCTTCACGTTGGTGAGTCCCATTTCCCCGCGAACCTTCTTCATGGCGCGGCACTCGAGCGCAAATCCATCGCGGTACCGCGGGTGGTAATAGCGCGACGCTCCCCGAAAACCGATCATCGGGTTCTCCTCGATCGGTTCGAACTGACGGCCGCCGATCAGATTCGCGTATTCGTTCGTTTTGAAATCGCTGAGGCGAACGATCACATCCTTCGGATAAAACGCTGCCGCGATGGTGGCGACCCCCTCAGCCAGCTTGTCGACGAAGAATTGCGGCTTGTCGTCGTAACCGGCCGTGATCTGCTCGATCTGCGAGCGCGTCGCGGGATCGGTGACGCGGTCGTAGTGCACGAGCGCCAGCGGATGCACCTTGATGTAGGTGGCGATGATGAATTCCTCGCGCGCCAGTCCAACGCCGTCGTTGGGAATCATCGACAGGCGGAAGGCCTCTTCGGGGTTGCCGACGTTGAGCATGATCTTGGTCCGCGGACGACGGAGATCTTTCAGGTCGACTTTCTGCACCGTGAAGGGCAAAAGTCCTGCATAAACGTTGCCGGTTTCGCCCTCGCTGCAAACGACCGTAATCGGTTCGGTGTCATGCAGCACTTCCGTCGCGCGCTCCGTCCCCACGATGGCAGGGATGCCCAGTTCGCGGCTAACGATGGCGGCGTGGCACGTGCGGCCGCCTCGGTTGGTGACAATGGCGGCCGCCTTTTTCATTGTCGGTTCCCAGTCGGGATCGGTCTTGTCCGTGACCAGGACCTCTCCTTCGCGAAACTCTTGGAGCCGGGAAGCGTCAGGGATGACCCGCGCCTTGCCCTGCCCGATGCGTTCTCCGACACTGCGCCCGGCAACGAGGACCGGACCGCGCCCTTTGAGCGCATAAACTTCGAGCCTTTGTGGCGTGGCTTGTGATTGAACCGTTTCCGGCCTGGCCTGGACGATGAACAATTCCCCCGTGATTCCGTCCTTGGCCCACTCGATATCCATCGGCGTCGGGCGTCCGTGCTTTTTCGAGTAATGCTCTTCGATGACACACGCGCTTTTGGCGAGAGCCACAATCTCATCGTCGGTGATCGCGAAACGTGCGCGGTGCTCTGGGGGAACAGGGACGTTTCGGGTCATCCGTCCACCCCCTACGTCGTAGACCAGCTTGAATTCCTTGTTCCCCATCCGTCGCTGGACGATCGGACGAAAACCGCGGGCGAGCGTCGGCTTGAAGACGTAAAACTCGTCGGGATTCACCGACCCCTGCACCACATTTTCGCCCAGCCCGTAGGCAGCATTGATCAGCACCACGTCGCGAAAGCCCGTTTCGGTGTCGAGCGAAAACATCACGCCCGAGGCGGCCAGGTCCGAGCGGACCATTCTCTGCACGCCAACCGAGAGGGCGATCTGGAGCTGATCGAACCCCTTGTCGACGCGGTAGGAGATGGCCCGGTCCGTGAAGAGCGACGCGAAGCAGCGCTTGCAGGCGTCCAACAACGCCTGCCGCCCGTGCACGTTCAGGTACGTCTCTTGCTGGCCCGCAAAGCTCGCGTCGGGTAGATCTTCCGCCGTCGCACTGCTTCGCACTGCTACATCGACACCGCGGCCGCCACCGCCAGCGAGCTGGGCATAAGCAGCAACAATTTCTGCTTCGAGGTCGGCCGGCAGCAAAGCGGCGAGCACCGCTTCACGGATCTGCCGCCCGCGCGAGCGAAGATTCTCGATATCGCTCGTATCGAGCCCTGTGAGGATCTGCGCGATCGAGCGATCTAAGCCCGCCGATTTGAGGAAATAACGATATCCATCGGCCGTCACCGCGAATCCATTCGGGACCTTGACGCCAGATTCCTTGAGCTCGCGATACATCTCGCCCAGCGACGCGTTCTTGCCACCGACGAGTGGCACATCGCGGATTCCGATCTCGGAAAACCACCGGACATATTTCGGGGCGGCGCTCATGGCTGTCACCAAGTAGGTCCCGCGTGCCAGGCAAGACCCGCCTTCTTCAAGAGGCTTCTTGAAAATGCAGCTCCCGCACGGCACGCGGGACCCACTTCGCGGGTCATTCGCCGCGAACAAGATTGTGACGGAACACCCCTACCCCCGTGGCCAGAGTTTGCTGCATCTGCTGCAGGCGCTCGTGGATCCTATGCAGCTCTCCGTGCCTGTCGGCGTTGGCTTCGTGACTCTTGACGAGACCTGGATCGATCTCGGCAGATCGGCGTTCGATCATGGCTCGTTCGTCGGCCATCAGCCGGTTTCGGTGCGCCGTCACCTCATCGTTAAAATCTTCCAGGTCGTCGCGGTACTGCTCGACCATTTTTTGCAATTGCCGATATTCACGAGTCAGCCCTTCGATCTCCTTCTGCCACGAGTCGAGGTAGAAGGTCCAACGGTCGATGTCGTGGAACCACTGCTTGTGGTCAAATTGGACGTCCGATGTGGTTGTCATGGTCATGATCCAATTCCTCGTGAATGTCGCCTTCGTGAATGTCGCCTAGCGTTCGTCAAGGAAGCTCTGTGACGCGGAATGCTCGTGCGGGTGTGTTGCCCGTTGCCCATGCTCCGCGCCGGGCCGATGAAGTCGATTCCCCCAGTGAATCAGCGGTTCGGAATCGGGCGACTCGGAGGAATCGACGGCGATTCGATTTTCCGCGACGCTCAAACCACAAAGCTCCTTGACGATGTGTTGGGCAAGTTGCTTGTCGTAGTAGGAAGTGCTTCGACCGATGATGACCAAGCCGTGCGGCTCGACTCGGAGCTGTACTTCGCGCACTCGGCTCCCGAGCCGACATTGGAGCCTCTGTTCGATCGAACACAGCTCCTCCATCATGCTTTGGCTTGGGTCATCGCCCTGCGTGGGAGACACGTCACTCATCTTGGCCCTCTCAATCGGGGTGATTGCCACTGGTCATTTGCAGTTTGTGTGCCATCTGACGGCTCGATCGTTGCGAAGGGACGGATATCTGGCTAGCGGGCCTCGTTTTCTTGCTTTTCCCGCTGAACAACTGCGAAAAGTCGTTGGCAACCTGTTTCGAGTGGCGGAGGAATTCTGCGGCCGGCGAAGCGAGTCAGCAAATTTCTGCGTGCGAATCTGTGCAAAATGTGCGTTTCCGCACACAGGGAATCGGATCCTCGCCGCTGTTCGACAGCGTGCCGTTAATCCGATGCCCATCGCGAACGGCGCCTTGACGGCCCGGTACAGTGATTGCAATCGATGGAGGAAACTGCTTTTTTGGGGGGGTGAAGGCTATTAGCGACATGCCCGATCAGCGTGAGTCCTCTGGCGCCGCGCTCAACGGTCGCGTCGTCGCGATTCGCGGCACGATCATGGACGTGGCATTTGATGACGGTCTGCCGAAACTGGGGACGGCGCTCACGTGCCGCGCCGACCATGGGAAAATCGTCGCCTTCGTGCATTCACATCTTGGGGACTGGACTGCCCGCGCGATCGCGATCGACAACACTCGCGGGCTCGCTCGAGGGGCGCGAGTTACCGCCGATGGCGTACCTCTGCGGATTCCAGTGGGCAAAGAGGTTATTGGGCGGGTCATCGACTTGAGGGGCCGGCCGCTCGACGGCGGCCCCGAGCTGGCGACGAAGGAATCTTGGACCTTGCACCGCCCCTCTCCTCCTCCCTCCGCTCGCCGCGGCCTCGGGGAAATCTACGCCACCGGCATCAAGGTCATCGATCTGTTCTGCCCCTTTGCGCGAGGAGGCCGGATCGCTGTGTTCGGCGGCGCTGGGGTTGGCAAGACGGTGGTGCTCACGGAATTCATCCACAACGCGATCAACAATCTCCAGGGCGTAGCGGTCTTCGCGGGAATTGGCGAGCGGTCGCGCGAAGGGCTCGAGCTTTGGGAGGAGTTGCGCGAGCGCGGGTTCATGGACCGCACCGCAATGGTGTTTGGCCAGATGAAAGAGCCGCCTGGCGGCCGCTATATCGTGGGGTTGGCGGCTCTCTCTCTGGCCGAGTATTTTCGCGACGTCGAAAAGCAAAACGTCCTGTTCCTGGTCGACAACCTCTACCGTCACGTACAGGCCGGGATGGAAGTCTCCGGACTGCTCGGGCGCTCGCCATCGCGCGTAGGTTACCAGCCGACTCTGGCGGCCGATATTGCCGCCCTGGAAGAACGCATCACATCCACGGTGCACGGGGACATGCTTTCCGTGCAGGCGGTCTACGTTCCAGCCGATGATTATTCGGACCCTGCGATCCGCAATGCCTTTTGGCACATGGATAGCGCGCTCGTGCTCTCGCGCGACGTCGCCGCCGAGGGAATTTATCCAGCCGTCGATCCACTGGCTTCGTCCTCGAAAGCCCTCGATCCGGCCGTTGTCGGCGAACGCCACTATCGCGTCGCGCAGGCCGCGCGACGGATTTTGGGGCGCTACAACGATCTCCGCGACTTGATCTCGATGCTGGGAATCGACGAGCTCTCGACTGACGACCGGCAGCTTGTTGGCCGGGCGACGCGATTGCGGAACTTCCTCACGCAGCCCTTCTTCGTCGCCGAACATTTCACCGGGATCAAAGGGGAAAGCGTCGCTCCCGACGCGACGGTTGCGGGAGTCGAGGCCATACTTGACGGCCGCTGCGACAAGATCCCGGAAGCCGAGTTGTTTATGATCGGATCTCTCGACAAGGTGCTGCGACGTGTCTGACGCTGCGCTTCGTCTTGTGATCCGGACCCCGAGGGAGCCGATCCTCGATATGGCGGCCTCATCGGTGCGTGTCCCAACGCAATCGGGGCAGGTTGGACTGCGTTCGCGAATCGAACCGACGATATTGGCCATCGAGGCGGGTTTGATTGTGATTCGCGTGGGCACAGCCTTTCGCTACGCAGGAACTGCCGGAGGACTCTTGCGCTGCGACGGGGCGATTGCGAACTTGCTCACGCCGCTGGCCGTCACCGGCGACGAGCCTGACGAAGTTGTAGCCGAGCTCGATCGCGTCTTGGCCATTCCGTCGGAAGAAGCCGAAATCCGCAAGGCCCTGGCGCAGATCGAAATGAGAATCCGTGAAGAGCTGCGCAGCACCGACGAGCTGCACAAGTCGCTGCGGCGAGGCGCAACGTGAGCGAACACAACGAAGACAAGCTGGTCGACGAGCTGCGTGGCGCGCTGCGGAAAGACTCGGCCCGCTTTGCGCACCGCGAACCCGGCTCGCGGACATTCTGGCGCTCGCTCGGTGTTCTGGGCATGGTCGGCTGGCCCATCGCATTGGCATCAATTGCCGGAGTCTTGCTCGGGCGCTGGCTGGATCGACACTGGCAGACCAGCCCCCAGTTCACTCTGATGTTCCTGCTGGTCGGAGTTGCGATCGGCTGTTACGCGGCTTGGGCTTCGCTTTCGCGCAAAGACGGCTCGGCGGGCCGTCACTCATGAAACCGCACCTTTTCGAGGATCCTATTCTCTTTTGGATCGGGACGTTTCCCGTCACGGAGACGATGTGCAACTCGACGATCGTCACACTCGTGGTCGCATCGTTCGCCGCTCTGATGGGAATCTTGGTGAAACGTGCCCCACAAAACTGGCTTTCCGGGTTGGCAATGTGGATCGTCGAAACTTTGGATGAGCAGGTGAAACAAATCGTCGGCCACGCGGACCAGGCGGTTTCGACTCTGGCTGGCGCGCTCTTCCTGTTTATCGCCGGCTGCAACCTCGCCGGACAATTGCCGGGGGTGCAGCCCGCAACCGCGAATTTGACGACCAGCTCAGCCCTGGCGGCAATCGTCTTCTTCGCCGTACCGATCGCCGGCATTCGCGCGCACGGCGTCTGGAAATACGTGAAGCACTATTTCCAGCCCAATCCGCTCCTCATGCCGCTGCACCTGCTCTCCGAAGTTTCCCGGACACTGGCGCTCTCGATCCGCTTGTTTGGCAATGTTCTTTCCGGACACTTAATCGTAGCCATTCTCGTGAGCCTGGCTGGCATACTCGTCCCGACGCCGCTGATGGCTCTCGACTTACTGATTGGCCTGTTGCAGGCCTACATCTTTGCGGTGCTGGCCACCGTCTACATTGGCGCTGCAGTCAGCGCTGGAGAGGATTGAAATGCAGGATCACACCCTAATCGTCAGTGTTTCGATCGCAACTGCCGGATTGACGATGGCACTCGGCGCCATCGGAGCGGCAATCGGCGAGAGCCGCATCGCCAGCGCCGCCATGGATGCCCTCGCGCGGCAGCCGGACGAGTCTTCTTCGATCACTCGTACGCTCTTCGTGAGCCTGGCGATGGTCGAATCGACGGCCATTTTCTGCCTGGTAATCGCGCTGGTGTTGTTGTTTGTGAATCCGTTTGCCGGGTCATCGGGCTATTGAGGCGAGCCGTGTCCCCGAGACTGGTCACGTTTTTGTACGAGGCGGTGAACTTTGCCGTCTTGGCAACATTGCTCGGGTGGCTGTTTTTCAGGCCGGCCCGGCAGGCGCTGGAGCTGTATCGGCGCCGACAGGCGGAAGCTCTCGAAAACGCGGAAAAAATTCGCGCGGACGCCGAGCACTTGCACGCCGAGGTTGACCAGCAGCGGGCCGCGCTCAATGCCGAGCTCGGACGTTTGCGAACGGAGGAGCTTGCCGCCGCGCGGCGCCACGCGCAACAGATCCTGACCGAGGCTGACCAACTTGCCGCCCGAAAACAGACCGATGCCGTCCGTCGCGTCCGTCATTTAGAGGAAACGCAAGCTGCGCAGCTCGGACAGGCGGCCGCAAGCGCCGCTGCGAGCGTCGTGGCGAGGCTACTTGAACAGATCAACAGCCCCGCTCTGGAGTCGGGGCTCGTGCGCTTTGCTTGCGACGAACTGCGAAAGTTCCCCGAGGAATCGCTCGGCTCCGTTCGGGTGGAAACGGCCCATCCGCTTTCGAGCGAGGATCGCGAGACGATCCGTGCCGTGCTCAACGGCGTCGTTCCCGAGCCAGCCTACCATGTCAACGACGCGCTGGGAGCGGGCGTTCGGATCTGGACGGCGCAAGGACTGATCGATGCGTCGCTGGCCGGGCTCTCGCTTCACGCCGTGCAAGTGCTGAAAAGCGAGCTCAACCATCAGGCCACCCCAGCCGAGGCAGAAGGCGAACATGCCTGATCACATTGCCGCTGTTGAGGAAAAGCTGCGGCGGGCGGGGCAAACCGTCGACTTGACCCGCGAGATCAAACCGCGGGGCGTGGTGCGCAAGGTCGGCGACGGCGTAGCGTTGATTTCCGGTCTCCCGGAGGTCCGCTTCGAGGAACTGCTCGCTTTCGATTCCGGCGCGTTCGGAATGGCCTTCGAACTGAGATCTGACGAGCTCGGCGCCGTGCTGTTGGGTGGGCGCGACGCCGTGTGCGAAGGGGAAGGAGTGATCGGCACTGGGCGCCTTCCTGATTTGGGCGTCGGCCCCGACGCGTTGGGCCGAATTCTCGATCCGTTGGGGAATCCACTCGACGACGGGCCCAATGTCCTGGAGACGATCCGGCTGCCCCTCTTCCGGCCGGCGCCCGAGATTATCGAACGTCGAAAAGTCGACCAGACGCTGTGGACCGGCGTCTTGGCCGTCGACGCGGCGATTCCCATCGGCCGTGGTCAGCGCGAGCTGATTATCGGCGACCGCGACATCGGCAAAACCGCGCTGGCCATCGATTTCGTGGCAGCGCAGCGCCCGGGCGACGTGGTTTGCGTTTATGTCGTTATCGGGCAGCCGATGTCGCGAGTTCTCGGCATTCGCGACACGCTCGAGCGGGCCGGTTGCCTCTCAAATACCGCACTGATTGCCGCCCCGTCCTCGTCGAGCCCGGGCCTGCAGTATCTGGCTCCCTACGCGGGAGCATCAGTGGCGGAATACTTCCGTGATCGCGGCGGCCACGTGCTTGTGGTGTACGACGATCTGACAAAGCACGCCGATGCCTACCGCGAGCTGGCGCTGCTGCTGGGTCGCCCTCCAGGCCGCGAGGCGTTCCCGGGTGACATTTTTCACATTCATGCCGAGCTTTTGGAACGCGCGGCCGCCTTGAGTCCCGAACGCGGTGGAGGCAGCGTAACCGCGTTTCCGCTCGTCGAGACCAGTGATGGCGACATCTCAGCCTATATTCCCACGAACCTGATCTCGATCACCGACGGTCAGATCTTCTTGGAGAAGGGGCGTTTCGAGCGCGATCTGCGTCCGGCGATCGATATCGGGCGGAGCGTTTCCCGAATCGGCGCCGTTGCCCAGCCGCCGGCGATGCGCGCGGCCTCGAAGAATTTCAAAATCGAGCTGTCGCGAATCGAAGCGCTCGAAAAACTCTCGCGAGTTGGGCTTGATATCGATATCGCCACTCAAGCGACGCTCAAGCGGGGCAACATCCTGCGCGCCCTGTTGCGGCAGCCCCGACTCTCTCCTCGCGGCATTGCCCACCAGGTCATCGCCCTCACCGCAGCGGGCGAAGGCTGGCTCGACGAATTCCCGCCGCGGCGAGCGGCCCTTGTCGTCGAGGCACTAGTCGGCATGGCGCGCGGAGATCAACCCGATCTCTTCGCCGAACTCGATTCGGGCAAGCTGCCGTCCGGTGACTGGAAAGCGCAAATCCACAGTCTGCTCCCGCGCGCCGAGGCTACCGCGAGTGAGACGTCGCATGAAGCGTGAGCTGGACTTCGCCCGCCGCCTGCAGACGCTCGAGGCGCTTCACGATGCGGTGAGCGCGATGCGATCGCTGTCGGCCCACCACTTTCGAGTCGTGCGCGGCTCGCTTCCCCCGGCGCGCGAGTATCGCAAAGAGATCGATCGCATTGTCGATGCGATTGGCATCCACCAAGCCTCGAATCCCAGCGCGCCAACGGGCCTGTTGGCGGTGACCTCCGACTTTGGTTTGTGCAGCGATTACAATACGGCGATCGCTCAGACGTGCCTCAAACAAGCTCAGGAACGCGGCGCGGTCAGCGTCTATTGCATCGGTCGCCGCGGGCGCAACGTTCTGGCGAAATCAGAGCGCGAGCCCAAACAGACCTTCGACGCGCCGACCAGCGCGGATGGCATCACGCGCGCCCTGATGAAGCTCGCCCGCGATCTGCTCAATGACTTTGTCACCGGGCAAATCAGCAGTTTGTGGGTCGTCTCCGCCCGTTTCGACGGCGTGGGCCACTTCACTCCCGTGACCAACCGTGTGCTTCCCGTGACGTCGAAGTCGCCGCTTTCCGGCCCGCCGCCATCTCGCTACATCGACCCGCGCTATCTGGAGGCGGTGGCCGTCCGCGAATTTCTCTACGTCACTTTGTATGAGATCCTGCTGGAGGCCCTGGCGGCCGAACACGGAATGCGAATCGTGGCCGCGGAGTCGGCCCTTCAATGGCTGGACGGCACGATTACGCTGACCAAACGCTTGCTTACGTCAAGTCGCAGCGAGACGTCGACCCAGGAGCTGCTCGACATCGTTTCCGGCAGGCGCACCACCCAAAGCCCTTGAGCGCCGCCGACGTAAGGCGCTCATTTCAGGATCAGAACGGGGCAGGGGGCCAATCGCACAACCTTTTCGGCGACTGAGCCCAACAGGAGGCGAGTCAGACCGGTCCGCCCGTGAGAGGGCATGACTATGAACTCGGCCCCGAGCTGTTCTGCGTAGCTGGCGATCTCGTGCCCCGCATCTCCAAAGCGCACGCAGAAGTCGAGGTCGGCGAAACGAGTTCCTTTGAAGCGTTCCCGAAAGGCTCGATGAACGTCTCGGCGGCGGGCCTCGTTGTCGAGCGCCTCAAAGGACATGCCGGGTTCGCCGGCAATGATCGTGAACAGCACGTGAATGACGTGAATGTTCTTCAGATCGTCGACAAACTCGGGTGCGGCTTCGAGCGCTTTGACCGATTCGTCCGAAAAATCGAACGGAACGACGACGCATTTCTTCGTAACCCAGCTCATAGAGTGATGCATCCAATCTGCACGACGTGCCAACGGTGCGCTCCACTCGAGGGGCTGCTAACTCATCCGCAGGCTCGAGCCGAGCTGCACTTGCCTGGTCTTGCCGTGCGCTGACGCGTCGAGTCAACCAGTCGCGAGGGCTTTCGTCTCTGCGACCCAAAACGCGCGCAACTCGGCGGGAAGCGCCTGCTGGACCTTCGTGATTTCTCCCTCGGTGACGTGCTTGGAGAGCGTTCTGAAAACTGCGCCCGCGATCTGCCGCGAGTCGGCCTCGATGTCGTGAAGAAACGCGTCCGTGATATGCATCAAGAACAGGTCCAACGCGCGTGCTTTAACGGGCTTATGTGCGGGATGCCAGCCCTCGTAATAAAAGCCCCGGATCAGCATCGGGAGTTGCGCGCCGAAATGGGCAGCACCATCGACCGTCAGCCGATCCCGCAGGGTATGCAGAACAACGCGAAGGGCCGTGTAGGCTCGGTGGCGATCGTCCCAACCCAGCTCGCGCATGATGTCGTCGAGCCAGACATTAGTCGACTGAATTGTGGTGTCGAAGACCTTCAAGCCGGTCGCGCTCATGGCTCTGTTCCCTTAAATCAAATGACGGGGTGCATTCGTGACGTCGGTTTGAAACGCAATTCCGATGCCAGTGCCTGCAGGCGTGTACGCAGAGCACAAACCGAAGTCGGCAACCGCAAAACCACGCACATTTCATCAGTGCGGGACACTCGGTGTGTATGGCTTCGGCCTCGGGAAGCGTGCGCGCGAAATCGCACGCTTTTGTGCGAGCCGGCACGCCGGCCGCAGGTCGCGAAACCGCTTTTTCCCGGCGTCCGCCGCAATTCTGATTGGATTTCGCTGCGTTTCGCGATCCACGCAACAGCCCGAGCCGATTCGCCGGCAAACTGCGGCCCGGTATGCGATCTGCATTAGAGCGGAGCAAAACGGCTGCGACGATCGTCGTTCAGTCGGCCGAAACAGAGCGAGCCAGAATCAGACTTGGAGGAGTTCCACGATGCCCGAGACAACTGCACCCGTGCGAGTATCCAGAGGCCTGCAACCTTTCTTCGGCCAGGATCCACTTAACGCGCTTCGTCAGGAAATGAACGATGTGCTGAGCCGGTTTTCTATCGAAGGGGTCGAAAACTGGTTCGCGGGGGTCGCAACTCCCGCGGTCGATTTGGCCGAAACGAACGAGTCGTTGCAGATCAAGATCGACGTTCCGGGGTTCAAGCCCGACGACATTGACATCGAAGTGTGCCGCAATTCGGTGCGGATCAGCGGCGAGCGCAAGGAAGAGAAAGAGGAAAAGGGCAAGTCCTTCCACCGGGTCGAGCGGCGCGCCGGCAAGTTCAGTCGGACGATCTCGCTTCCGTGCGCCGTCCAGGAAAGCAAAGTTCACGCCGAATACCACGACGGTGTGTTGAGCATTCTGATGCCCAAGGCGGAAGAGGCGAAGGCGCATCGCGTCAAGGTCACTGCCAAGTAAGGAGGGCATGTGTCGTCCCCACGGTGACCGGGCCCGGCCGCGCCGCGAATCGGTGGATTCCCGCTTACGAAGCGGCCGGGCCCTGTTTTGTCAGACGATGGTTCGGATCGAGTTCCTAAGGCACGAGCTGAACGCTTGCAATTCGGCCAAGGAGGCCACGCCGTGAATACACCCATCAGACGTCCGCCAGATCGAATCGTGATCGTCGGCGGAGGGATCTCGGGCCTGTCAATTGCCGTGCGATTGTCACAGTCCGGTTTGCCGGTCACGGTGCTGGAATCGGGATACCTGGGCGACGGCGCTTCATCGCGGAATCAAGGCTGGCTTTATAGCGGCGCCTGGTTCGCACCTCGACAGCTGTCCCTTGCGATCGCGTGTTATGAGTCGTTCAAGCAGACGGTTCATCTTTGCGACGAGTGTCTGGAACCAGCCACGGCGTCGATGATCTATCTGATTTCCTCACCGGCTACTCCTGTCTCTTATTGGACCGACGCATGGGGGGCGGCCGGAATTCCTTACGGGGGTTTGTCGATCGAGGAAGCGATTGCTGAAACTGGCGTCGCTGGCCCCGTCGTGCGACATGCCTTTCGGCTCCCTGATCGCGCGATTCAGACCGACGTCCTGTTGGCGTTTCTCACGGCGAAAGCCGAACATCAGGGAGTCGAGATCCGAACCAGGACATCGGTAAGCCGTCTCATGAAGGTCGGAGACGAGGTCCGCGGTGTCGTCACCTCAACCGACACGGAGATTCCGGCACGACTGGTCATTTTGGCCGCGAACGTTCATGGGGCCGACTTGTGGCCTTCCACGACAAGAGCGGGTTATCAAACGGAATTCACCAGGGTTTGCCTCAAGACGCACTGCTTGACAGTCCGACCGCGAGTCGCCAACAGCCCGTATTGCATCGTCGATCTGGAAGGATTCAATCAAGTACCTCACGCCGACCGTTCGATTCTTGGATCGAGTCGCTGGCTTGCAGCGACCGACAGCCGCGAGCGCACGTTGGTCCCGGGCGAAATCGATCGACTGCGGAGGTTGCTGAAATCCGCCCATCCGCAATTCGACGCAACGCAGCACGAGATAATCGAATGGGCCGGCTGCACAATGCAAGCTATGCACTCTCACCAGGTTGAGCCGGGTGTTGCGCCCATGCCGACCGTCATCGATCACGAATGCGAGCCCCCTCGCGTCAAGAACTTGCTAAGCGTTTTCCCCGGAAGGGCAACACTCTGGCCTCAACTGGCGGAACTCGCTCGGATCGCCGTAATGGACAAAATTCAATCGAAGAATCCGCGTTCCGCGGAGGCTTCTTGGGTCGCCGCTAATTGGCTGAACTAAAATGCCGCAGCGGGTCCGACGCAGGACAGAGTGGACTGAGTCGGAAAGTGTTCGAGGAGAGGGAGAGAACGTCATGCAAGCCGAAAAGCGAGCCATCGGACGATCGCACGTGATTGTGTTTGGCCTGATTATCACGGCCATATTCTTCTGGTTGCTATTCGCCCGGCCACGTCTGCTGGGTCAAGGGCAACCAACGGAAAGTCAATCGGCTGGAGCCTCCTCGACAGAGAAGAGCTCCGAGAAATGAGTCGACAACACAAGTTGGAAAGACAGTCGTCATGTCAGTCGCACTGATCTGTCTCCGGGAAGTTGACGCCGCGCGACCAAATGAATCCGCGCTGGTCGCTGCTCGGAGGATGCAGAGCCGACATGTCGGCTCGTTGGTCATCGTGGACGCGGAGCGGCGGCCCTTGGGTATTCTCACCGATCGCGATCTGGTGGTTCAGGTGCTTGCCCAGGGACGCGACGCGAATCGCACACACGTCGGCGACGTGATGAGCCGACTCCCAACGATGGTGCAGGAAGACACATCCATCGAGCAAGCGCTTCGCTTGATGCGAAGCGGCCCCTACCGTCGACTCCCCGTGACGGATCGCGATGGACGTCTCGTAGGCGTCGTCAGCCTTGACGACATTCTGAATCTGGTCAGCCTCGAATTCAAAGAGATTGGTGGACTCCTGCGTGAAGAGTCGCCCAAGAGCCTGGCGACAGGTTAAGCCGACGCTGCCTAAGGTCGCACAATGCCCGATCTCCTGGAAACAATCGCCGACTCGTTGGAGCGCAGCCCGCTAGTCCACTTCTATGAAACCGGCTTGCGGGCTCATTCGGGGCTGTTTCTAAAGCTCTTGACCATGGAGGCGGTCGGTCCCGATCGTCAGGTGAAATTGAACGGGCGATGGGTGGTCAACTTCGGCTCCGACAGTTTTCTGGGTCTGGACCAGGATCCGCGCGTGCAGGAAGCGGTTCGGCGTGGGCTCGATCGCTGGGGGACACACAACGGAACATCCCGAGCTTTCTCGAGCGTGGCGGCGAACTTCGAGGCGGAGCGTAAACTGGCTTCGTGGCTTCAGGCCGAGACGACTTTGATCTATCCCTCAGTGACACTGGCCAATCATGGCGCGCTCCCGGCGCTCGTCACTCGACACGACGCGCTCGTCGTCGATCACGACGCCCACCATACTGTCCATGAGGCGCTGGATCTCGTTCGAGCCCATGGAATCAAAACGGCCCTGTTCGCTCACAATGATCCGTCTGATCTGACGCGCGTGTTGAACGATTGCCAGCCCTATCGCCATGCGATCGTAGCGCTCGACGGCATTGACAGCATGACCGGCACCGTTTCGTGCTTGCCGGAGCTCCGCGCCGTCGCTGAAACCAAAGCGGCGGTCCTGTATGTCGACGACGCCCACGGCACCGGGATTCTCGGAGATCGCGGGCGCGGAACCGTCCTCGAGTCGCTCGGCGATTATCGCAATACGGTGGTGGTTGGATCGCTCTCGAAAGCTTTTTCTTGTTTCGGCGCCTTCCTGGCCTGCCCCGAACGATTGCGGATTCCCTTGGAGGTCCGCTCCGGCCCGTTCATCTTTGGCGGTCCCGTCCCGCCTCCGTACTTGGAAGCTGTCTCGACCGTCGTCGACATCCTCAATTCGCCGGAATACGACTCGCTGCGCCAGAAGCTGCAGAGCAATATGGATCTCTTCCTGGCCGGTGTCCGCCCGCTGGGGGTAAAGTTGCTCGGCGGCGTTGGTGCCGTCGTCTCGATCGTCGTAGGCGAAGAAGAGGCAACACTCGCAGCGGGAAAAGAGCTGTTTGAGCGGGGCTACTATGTGCAATCGGTTGTGTTCCCGGGTGTGCCGCATCACAGTGGATTGCTTCGCATTCAGGTGAATGCCAACCACAGACCCGAATCGGTCGCCGGCCTCGTTGCTGCGATCTGCGAAATCCACGCGGCGGGTTTATTGCCAAACGTTGCGTCGACTGCCCCCTTCGAGCGAGCCTCGCGAAAAGCCGCGTGCCCGGCTGAGCAAGGTCTTCGCGACTCGGCCTAGACGGTCAGGCGGAACTCGACAATAAAACCCTGCAAAGTGCGGCGTTCGTTGCCGCATTGGTCTCGGCGGCCGCGATCGGGTTAATCCGGCGATGCCGACGATCGAACCAGTCACATAAACGGTTGAGCCAGCCGTCCAAGCGGACGGGCGACCAGTCGCCGAGCGAGTCGGCTCCAATCATTCGCCCCCCGGCTGCCTCGAGGAATGCTTCCAGAATCGTCATCGCGTCGGCGGTGCGCAGAACGCCCGAGTCCCAGTTTGTCACCGCGTCGTCGACGACCAACACATCCTTGTCGATCGAGATATAGAGCGGATAGGCAGCCAGCTCGGCACGAAATGGCTCAAGGGTCTCACGGAGACGGTCCTTATGGACCAGTCCATCTTGCAAAAGCGGAGTCCCAGGGACGCTGGCCCACCCCCCGCGCGAGAACTTTCGCTGCGCCGGCAGGCAAACCACACGGCCCGATTTGATGTCGCTCCAAGGAGCCAGCCAGCGGTAGCCGTTATCAAAATCAGCTTCCCCGCCGCAGTGGAACACGTGCCGAAGCATGGGCAGTTGCAGGGCATGCCAAAGCCATGTTCCGCAGTGCAGGAATGGAATCCCGCGCATCCAGTCCGGGTGCTTATCGAGAATCATGAGATTGAACGGCTCGCGGATCCGCATCAAAAGGGCGAGCGTCACGTGATGAAAGTCCCCCGAACCATACGCAGTCAGCGCAGGGCCTGTTTGGGGCATCGATTCGCTCAACCACCCCTGAAACCGGTTGAACCGCCCGAACGTGCAGGCCAAACGAATCTGCGGCCCCCAATCCTGAGCCGCGATCCGCTCGAACTTCGCCGGCAAATTGCTCGACGGATCAGCGAGACTTCCGTCGAGATCCAGGATTTGCACTCGTTTGATTGCCATCGCAGACCATTGCGCCGTTGTGAGGTGTGTTTCGAGTGGAAATCGACTTCAAAACCAGCACTTCTCCCCTCCAAAGCGTATTAATAGTGGAGGACGGAAAGAATGGGACTGTGCGGGGTCCGCCTCCCCG
>DASPSM010000634.1:0-40707 GCA_035623955.1 Planctomycetaceae bacterium | reverse complement strand
TTGATTGCCATCGCAGACCATTGCGCCGTTGTGAGGTGTGTTTCGAGTGGAAATCGACTTCAAAACCAGCACTTCTCCCCTCCAAAGCGTATTAATAGTGGAGGACGGAAAGAATGGGACTGTGCGGGGTCCGCCTCCCCGGCAGTCATGGGCAATCTGACCGGAAGGAGGTGGCGGCTCTGAGGACTGGTCAGTTGGGCAGTCAGTCCCGCGAGTGTGGCCAGATTCGTAATCCGTCGCGAAGGAGGCTAGTGCAAGAGATCGGCTGTGAGTCGTGGATTGCTGCCTTCGCATCCTGCCACCGGGGAATGAACGACTGGCACGCTTACGGGACTGGGAGATCGGGGTTGCCCCGATTTTTTTATGCGCATCGGGATTTGGGAAAAAGGGTGGTCGCCCGACCTGCGGCAGAATTACCCAGTGCGCCCCATGCCAGCCGGCGCGCCCAAGCGCGCGATCTCGCACAGCCCGCAGACGACCGCGAGTTCGATTCGACTTTCCCTGGGCCCGCTTCGAGCGTCAACGGCTGATTTTGCCGATTTTGACGCCGTTTAGCGGCTCGGCATCGGAATTGCGTTTGAGGCTGTGCGGTTTGAAGCCTCCGAACGAGAAAGCCGGCATGAAGAGCCCAAGACCGAGTCGAAAAGTTGGGACGAGCGTTCCCGTCGGGTGGATTGAGCAAAGACCACGCATTCGTCCGAGCAGGAGAGCTCCAATGGCAAGCAGCGCGAAACCCACGTCTAAACGTCCCAGCCGCCAAAAGCTGATTCCGATTGTGAGTGACCTGGCAGCGCTCCATCGCTGCGCCGGGCGCACGCTTTGCGAAATGGCGCGCTGCCGATCGCCGAAACTCAGCGGGCTGACATTGGCCGAGCTGCGGACGGCTTTGGAACAGGAGCTGGTCGAGCTGGAGCAGGCAATCGAAGAGATTGACCTCTTGATCGCGGAACAGGGCGAAAATCAAAGGGCCCTGCGACTCGAGTTGGAGCCGGCACAGCGTTTCGCCAAGATTCGAGCGAGGTGTGCCGCCCGCGATTGAGCGGCGTGGCACTCGTAATCTTCGCAGGCCAAGAACCGCGTTTTTTCGAGCACCGCGTTCATTCCGCCCGCGGATTGGGCCGCGCCATCATGACCTGGATTGCCCTCAAAATGCTGACCGGAGATCGGGGCAAGTATTTTGCCATCATCTTCGGCGTCACTTTCGCCTCGCTCTTGATTACGGAGCAGAGCGGCATTTTCTGCGGCGTGATGCTGCGGACGACGAGCCAGATCCGCGACATCGAAGGCGTCGACATTTGGGTGATGAATTCGAACGTGCGCTACATCGACGACCTCAAGGCGATTTCGGACGACGATGTTTTTCGCGTGCGTGGCGTCCCGGGCATCGCCTGGGCTGTCAGCTTGTATCGCGGTTCAGGGCAGGCCCAGTTGTCGAGCGGCAACTATCAGGGGCTGATCCTGATCGGCATCGACGATGCGACGCTCGTCGGCGCCCCCACGAAGATGATTGTCGGCAAAATCGGCGACCTGCAAAACGCCGACGCGATTGTCGTCGACGAAGCGGGCTACCGTCAGATGTGGCCGGGCGAGCCGCTCAAGACCGGCAAAGTGATCGAGATGAACGACTGCCGGGCCGTCATCGTCGGCATCTACAAGTCGTCGCAGACGTTCATGACGATGCCGGTCGTTTATACGCGGTTCAGCCAGGCCGTTTTTTTTGTCCCAGCGGTTCGCCGCCTGATGCCGTTCGTGCTGGCCAAATGCAAGCCGGGATCTTCCGTCGAAGAAGTCGCCAAGCGAATTCATGAGCAGACGGGTCTGCAGGCCCTCTCGAAGCAGGGGTTCATGAACTTGACCATGATGTACTACCTGAAGCACACCGGCATCCCGATCAACATCGGAACCACGGTGCTCTTGGGATTCCTGGTGGGCTGCGCCATTGCCGGCCAGACGTTTTATTTGTTCACGGTCGAGAATCTGAAACAGTTCGGCACGCTCAAAGCGATGGGCATGAGCGACAGCCGCCTGGTGCGAATGATTTTAACTCAAGCCTTGCTCGTTGGCGGAATCGGCTACGGGCTGGGCGTGGGCTTGGCGACGATCTACGGCATCGTCGCCCAACGCTCGATGCCTCTCTTGGCCTTTTTCCTGCCGTGGCAGGTGGTCGCAGGAACCGGCGTGGCCGTACTGTTCATCTCCCTGATTGCCAGCGTGCTCAGCATCCACCGCGTGCTGGTGCTCGAGCCGGCGATGGTCTTCCAAGGTGGAGCATGACGACGGACGTTGCCGTTACGCAGGGAGTGACGTGCCGGAACCTGATCAAGGACTTCGGCACGGGCGACGCGCGGGTTCGCGCCCTGCGCGGGGTCGACGTCGAAATCCTCCCGGGCGAACTGACCCTGTTGGTCGGACCGAGCGGCTGTGGAAAGACGACGTTGATCTCGATTCTTGCGGCGACACTCGAGCCGACAGGCGGCGAAGTGGTGGTTTTGGGAAACGACCTGGTGCATCTTTCCAAACGCGAAAAGGGGATCTTTCGGGCTCAGAACGTCGGCTTCGTTTTTCAACAATTCAATCTATTGCCCTCTTTGACCGCGGCCGAGAACGTCGCCGTGCCGCTGGTGATCAACGGGTACTCAAAAGGGGAGGCACTCGCGCAAGCGACCGAGGTTTTGATTTCCGTGGGGCTGGAAGACAAAGTGCACGCGTTCCCTCTGCAGCTCTCGGGGGGCCAGCAACAGCGAGTCGCCATCGCCCGCGCGCTCGTACACAAGCCCCGCTTGTTGGTCTGTGACGAGCCAACTTCGGCAATCGATGCGCGGACCGGACACGCGATCATGACCCTCATCCGCGAGGTTGCCCTGCAGCCGGATCGAGTCACCGTGGTGGTGACCCACGATCAGCGCGTCTTCGACTTCGCCGACCGGATCGTGACGTTGGAGGATGGCCGTGTCGCCGGGGATCAGTCGCTCGAGCCCAAAGTCGAGAGTCATGCGCGGGTTGACGCCCCAGCGCGCCCGCTTGGGAGATAGCCATGTTCCGCAGATGGATCTTGCCCGCCATTGCAGTCGTGCTCCTGATGTTTGGAGCGGCTCACGCCATTTACATTCAAAGGAAGGAGCCGGAAACGCCTCCGCCTGTCCCGCCGCCGACCACTCCCTTCGGCGATACAGTGGCTGGAGCAGGGATGATCGAGCCCAACAACGAGGCGAGCACAACCAGCGCGATCTCCATCGGCTCTCAGTTGTCTGGAGTCGTCGCCAAGGTGGCGGTCCGCATTGGTCAAACGGTATCGGCTGGCGATTTGTTGTTTGAACTCGACAAGCGAGCGACGATGGCCGACCTGAAGGTGAAACAGGCGCAAGTCGTGCAGGCGGAGAAGAGCCTGCGCGAATTGGAGCTGCAGCCTCGTCCTGAAACCGTTCCTCCCAGCGAAGCTCTGGTGAATGCGGCCGAAGCGACCATGCGTCAAGACAAAGATGTATACGAGCGCACGAAAACGGAATTCGCTAAAGGTGCGGTTACCGCAGAGACTCTGGTCACCGCGGAAGAGACCTACAAAAACGCTGTGGCGCAACTGGCTAATGCCAAGGCTAACCTCGTTTTGCTCAAAGCGGGCGCCTGGGAGGCGGACAAGGCGGTCGCCCAAGCGGCCGTCGACACAGCCAAAGCCCAGGTCGAGCAGGACAAGACAACGCTTGAATTATCGGACGTACGCGCTCCCGTCGATGGGACCATTCTTCAGGTCAACATTCGGCCCGGCGAGTATGTGTCGATCTCGGGAAGCCAGGCGCTGGTCACGATGGGAAATTTGGCGCCACTGCACTGCCGAGTCAACGTGGACGAAGAGGATATTCCTCGGCTCAAGTTGAACGGGCCCGCTCGTGCGAAGATCCGGGGAGACGTGGCCCAAGAAGAAATCCCGATGTATTTCGTCCGCACCGAGCCGTACGTGATCCCCAAGGTCTCGCTCACCGGCCTCAACACCGAGCGCGTCGATACGCGCGTCGTGCAGCTGATCTATGCGATCAACCCGGACAATAAGCTGGTGAAGGAGAAAAAAGTGCTCGTCGGGCAGCTGGTGGACGTCTTTATCGACGCCCGCCCGAGTCTGCCGATCGAGGCCGCCACTGAGAGCGTCAAGCCATAGTGCCGCGGAGGACGATTGCCGCGAGCCGTTCAGCGACTCATCCCGACTTCCTGGAGCGTGCGCAGGAAGTTGATGACGTCATCGCGGCCCAGCATGCCGAGCACCTCGCCGTTGCGCATCACGGGCAACTGGTTGACGCCGTCGCGGGCCATTTCTTCCAAGGCCGTCCAGAGTTCGGCATCGGGGTTGATCCGCTTCAAGCGATCCATCGGGACCATGGTCTGGGCGGCCGTGTGGGTCGCCCATTCGTTGCGCGGCACCTCTTTGATCCGGTGCACCGTCATGAGCCCGACTGTTTTGTTTCCTTGAGTCACCAGCACACAGCGAGTTCCGCGGCCGAGCACGTGCTCGTCGACCAATTGCTGCAGCGTTACATCAGCCGGCACCGAATCGCAGTGCGTGCGCATCGCTTGCGACACGCGGTGGCCGGCAAGCAACCCGTGAATCGTTTCCTGCTGCGCCTGCGCCGTGGCGGCGTTGTCGAGGAACCAGCCGATAAAGGCGATCCACAGGCCGCCGATATTCCCCGAAAAGGCCTGCAAGACGCCGAAAAAGATGAACATCAGCCCGAAAAAGCGGCCAATGCTCGCCGCGACGAGCGTGGCGCGACGCATGTTGTTCGTAACGCCCCAGATGATGGCGCGAAGCACGCGGCCGCCGTCGAGCGGATAACCCGGCACTAGATTGAACAACACCAGCGCAATGTTGATGAAGGACAGATACTTGGCCAGTCCGAACAGCGGCTCGCTCCCGGTCGCGACGCGCTCGAGCCCGTAAAAGAGGACTCCCAGTACCAAACTCACGATCGGCCCGGCGATGGCGATCAGGAACTCTGCCTGGGCGCTCGGCGGCTCGGCCGCAATCTGAGCGACGCCCCCGAAGATAAACAGCGTGATGGCCCGGACCGGCACGCCGAACCGCAAGGCAACCACCGAATGGCCGAGTTCGTGCAGCAGCACGCTTGCGAAGAGCAGAATCGCCGTCGCCGCTCCCATCGACCAGTAGAGCGCCGGCGACCAGTCCTTGAATTCGTCCGGATAGTAGCTCGTCGCCAACAGCCAGGTGAGCAGGGCAAAAACCACAAACCAGGAATAATCGAGACCGATCTGGATCCCGAAGATTTTGCCGATCGGCACTTGGTTTCGGAACATGGCGGTACTTTCCGTTTGCGGGGGAGAGCAACGGAGCGCGGTTCAAGAGGCCTCGATTGGTTTCGTCGCCCGGACGACACCCTCATCCGGATCATCGACCAGCGTGAATCCAAAATGCCGAAAGGTCGCCAGCATGCGATTGTTGTCACGCTCCGTGCTTGCGACAACCTGTCGCAGCCCCCAAGCTCGTGCAATCTCCAGCGAGTACTCAGTCAATTGCATCCCCAAGCCCAGTCCCTGCCAGGGATCCCCGACCAGGACGGCGTACTCCGCGATCGCTTGCGCGGGATCCATTACCAGGCGGCAGACGCCCGCGAGCTTTCGTACTCCGTCTTCATCGAGTTCCGCAACGATCGCCATTTCACGGTCGTAGTCGATGAAGCAGAACCGCGATGCCATTTCGTGCGTCGCCGTTTTGAACAGATACCGAAAGCGGGCGTGGATCGTTTCGTACGAGCAGCTGGCGATGAGCGCGTGCCATAACCCTTCGTCTTCCGGCCGAATGGGCCGCAGCCGAACTTGCAGTCCGTCCTTGAGAACCACGCGGCGGTCAAAGCCTTCCGGGTAGGGGCGGATGGCGAGATGCGCGAAGGGGCGCGCGGCCTGCTCGGAATAGCGTTCGTCCCGCACGGCGCGGGCGTCCAATGCGACCACCCGGCGGGGCGACGCGATCAACGGGTTGATGTCGAACTCTTTGAACTGAGGGAACTCGGCGATCAGGTACGAGAATCGGATGAGCACCTCCAGCAGCCGATCGAGGTCGACGCCGGGTCGCCCCCGGTAGCCAGTCAACAGGGGAAAACAACGAAGTTTCTCGAGCATGCGGCGCGCCAGCCGCTCATTCAGCGGCGGCAGCTCCAAAACGCGGTCCTTGAGCAACTCGGCCGTGATGCCTCCCATTCCCACGAGCAACACCGCGCCAAAGGTCGCGTCCTTCTTCGCACCGAGGATCAGTTCGACGGCCGACGGCTCGTTGATCATTTCCTGGACCGCTACACCCTCGATTTTTGCGCCGACGACGGCGCCGGCGACCGAGGAGGTAATGTCCCGAAATGCCGCGCGCACCTCTTCGTCCCTCTTGAGATTCAGACGCACGCCGCCTACGTCCGTCTTGTGCGACACGTTGGGCGAGACGATTTTCATGACGACGGGGTAGCCCATGTCGCGGGCGGCCCGCACTGCGTCTTCGGGTGAGCCGGCCACCAGCGTTCTGGTTGTCGGAATTCCGTAGGCCGCAAGGAGCGACTTGCAGACCGGCTCGGAGATCAATGTGTCGCCGCCACTTAAAGTCGTTGCGAAACGCTCACGGATGCCTTGCTGGTCGAGCGCAAAGCTGACGGGAAGCTCGCGGGGCGTCTCGTACAGAATCTGGCGGTTCCGGCCGTAGGAGACCAGGTGCATGAAGGCCCGAACCGCCTGACCGGGATTCTGATAGGTGGGAATCCCGGCCCGGTTGAGGCAGGCGACTGCCGGTTCGACGGTCGTGCCTCCCATCCATGCGGCCAGGATCGGACGGCTCGAGCCGGCCGCCAGACCGGCAATTGCTTCGGCCGAAGGCGTGGAATCGGTCATGGCCTGAGGAGTGAGGATGATCAGGGCGCCATCCACGTTCTGGTCTTTGAGGACGATTTCGGTCGCCGTCTGATAGCGTTCGGGCGCCGCGTCGCCGAGCACATCGACGGGATTTCCGTGCGACCAGAATTCGGGAAGCGCGGCGTTGAGCGCATCGAGGCTGGCGGGGGAAAGAGTCGCCAGCTCGCCGTTGCGGGCCAACAGCGCGTCGGCCGCCATCACCCCTGGACCGCCCGCATTCGTGACGATCGCCAGCCGCGGTCCCGATGGAGGATGCTGCCACGCCAGGAGCTCGGCACACTCGAACATGTCGTCGACTTCGTAGCAACGCTCGATCCCGGCTCGCTCGAACGCGGCGTCGAACACGGCATCTTCACCCGCCATGGCGCCGGTGTGCGAGGCGGCTGCCTTTGCCGACTGCGCAAAGCGGCCCGACTTGTAAGCGACGATCGGCTTGATCCGCGCGAACGCCCGCGCAGCCGACATGAATTTCCGCGCGTTGGTCACCGACTCGGCGTAGAGGATGATCGAACGCACTTCGGGCTGCTGCCCGAAGTAGTCGATCAGGTCGCCAAAATCGACGTCGAGCATATTGCCGATCGACACGAAGTAGGAAAAGCCGAGTCGCTTTTGCTCCGCCCAGTCGAGAATTGCCGTGCACAGCGCCCCCGACTGCGAAATGAAGGCCACGTGTCCGGCCCCCGGAAGCTGGCGCGCGAAGCTGGCGTTGAGGTGGCGACTGGGAACGATGACCCCCAGACAGTTCGGCCCGACCATTCGCAGCCCGGGAAACCTGCGGGCCGCTTCGGCTGTCTGGCGCTCGAGTTCGCGCCCTTGCTCCCCCATCTCGCGAAAGCCGGCGGAGAGCACGATGACTCCGCCAACGCCGGCGGCGCCGCACTCCTCGACAGCTTGCGGCACGGCGGCCGCCGGAATGCAGATCAGGGCAAGGTCGGGAGTCTGCGGGACGTCCGAGATGCGAGGCCACGTGTGGATGCCGTGAATCGACTCTCGTTTCGGATTGACGGGATAGACGACCACCTCAGAGCCGGAATTGACGAGATTATGCAGCACGGTGGCCCCGACGCTGTTGGGCCGCGGGCTGGCTCCGATGACGGCGATCCGCTGGGGCTTAAAGATCTTGTCGAGATTGTGCGTGCTCATCGCCGCGCCCCAGGCGGTTTTGCTTATTGCATCGCTTCTTCGGCGGTGACGATCATCTCGGCGACGCGCACGAGTTTGAGGTTCTTTTCACTGGCCAGTTTTTGCAGACGACGAAAGGCGTCTGGCTCGTCGAAACCCGCCCGCTTCATCAGGACGCCTTTGGCTCGCTCGATGATCTTACGGTCTTCGAGCGCTTGCCGCAGGTCGTTCGTCTGCTGCTGAAGGGCTGTGAACTCCTTGAAACGCCGGATCGCCACGGCAATGGTGGTCTCCAAATCGGCCTGCTTGATGGGCTTGACCAGATAGGCCATCACGTGCCCCGACATGGCGCGCTGAATGAGCTCGGGGTCATGGTAGGCCGAGACTAAAATCACGGGAAGTGGGTGAGTCTGGCACAGCTGGCGGACGGCCTCGATGCCGTCCATGTCGGGCATTTTGATGTCGGTGATCAGCAGGTCCGGCGTGAGATGGCCGCAGGTCTCCAGCAGTTTTTGGCCCGTGCCAGCGTCCCCGACCACCTGGTGACCCATTCGCGACAGCGTATCACGCAGGTATTTGACCATTTCGGCTTCGTCGTCGGCGACGACGATGCGGAGAGCCTGATTCATGGACCCGTCCTTGGCTGAGGGTCGAGAAATCTCGGTCGAGCCGCATTTGCTTGCGGGACGAGTACGCGGTCGATCGAGCAAGCCTCTTCACCTCGCCTTTCGGCACGCAACGACCACGTGCCTTGCAAGAGGATGCCGAACCCATCTTGACAGTCAAGGGCCAATCGGTAGACTTCTGTCTGCTGCTTGCGAAAGGCAGCTTGGCTTGGCGACACCCTCTGACAGACACGGGTTGTTCGAGCGGCTTGAGTCGGCCTGAGCCCCAGCGGTCTGGCGATTGGTGTTGGATCGCTGTTCTTTGCGGCAATGTGCGCCGCAGCGGCGAACCGCCCGATGGTTCGCGTGTCCGATCGTCTCGCAGACGACTGCCCGCAGTTTGGCGCGGCGCGTGGGGCACTCGAACCTGAGGAAACCATTACTTCAGACCCAATTTGAAAGTCCAAGGAGGGAAGCCATGCTCGTTTTGACCCGCAAGCAGCAGCAGGAAATTGTGATCGCCGACAATATTCGGGTAACCGTGCTCGAAATCAATGGAAATCGGATCAGGCTCGGCATTGCCGCGCCCGACGATGTTTCAATTCACCGCGCTGAAATTGCTCCCGAGCGCAGGCTCCACGCGTGCGCGACTCTTTCTCACGCGACGACGCACTGATTGTTTTGGCCGCACAACACACGGCGCCCCCCGATGCCGGTCGAAACGGATCGGCATCGGCGGTGTATTCTCACTGGGCGTCGCGTCCACCAGTCCGGCGCCGACAACTGCACCTCACGCCTGTCGATCGTCCGTTCCCTCGTCGTCCAGGCCGTACCGTTCCAGCAGCCTGTAGAGAGATCGCCGAGTGACACCGAGCAGCCGGGCCGCTCGGGTCTTGTTCCCATGGACGCGCTCGAGGATTTCAATGACCTTCGATTTTTGCAGCGATTTCAGATCGTCGACCGAGGAAGTGTCGGCGGGGACGCCTGTTGGCTCAGCGGGAGCGTTCAGCTCGGCCGGAAGATCCGCCGTGATGATGACTTGGTCGTCGGCGAGGATTTTCGCGCGCTCGATCGCATTGATGAGCTGCCGGATGTTGCCGGGCCAACGGTAGTTCTCGAGCTTTTCCATTGCGTCGGGTGCGACCTGCCATCCCGGGCCGAGGAACTTTTCGACAAAGAGCCGGATGTCGCCACGCCGCTCCCTGAGCGGAGGCAGATCGATTTGCACAGTGTTGATGCGATAGTAAAGATCCTCTCGGAAACGCCCCGCGCGAACCTCTTCAACGAGATTCCGATTCGTCGCCGTGATCAGCCGCACATTCACACGGTATTCGCGAAGCGAGCCGACGCGGCGCATGGAACCATCCTGCAGCACACGCAGCAGCTTCGCCTGCATGGCCGGCGGCATCTCACCGATCTCGTCGATGAAGAGAGTCGCGTCGTCGGCGATCTCAAACAGCCCTTGCTTGGCGACCGTTGCGCCTGTGAACGATCCCTTCTCGTGGCCAAAGAGCTCGCTTTCCAGGAGCTGTTCCGGGAGGGCTGCGCAATTGACGATCACCAGGGGACGATGGCCTCGCGCGCCTTTGCGGTGAATGGCTCGCGCCGCCAATTCCTTACCGGTCCCGCTTTCACCCTGAATGAGAACCGGTTTGTCGCTCGCGGCCACGCGGTCGATCAGCCGAAAGACGCCTCGCATTGCCTCTGATTGCCCGAGAATGACCGGGTCAGATTGGCCGCGCTCCAGCACCGCTTTGAGTTGGCGGTTTTCCTTGGCGAGCCGCGATCGCTCCCAAGCCTTCTCGATAAGAATCTCGAGCTCGGCCAGGGGGAATGGCTTCGTTAAATAGTCATAGGCACCGAGCTTCATCGCCTTGACGGCCGAGTCGACCGTGCCTTGGGCGGTCAGCAGGATCACCTCAACGTTGCGTGAATCGGCCGCGAGCCGATCGAGAACTTCGACTCCCGACATCCCTGGCATCATCATGTCCAACAGGGCGACATCGAAATTCCGCTTGTTGAGCAACTCGAGCGCTTCGATGCCGCTTTGTGCTTCTTGGACGTTGCAACCGCGACGGCGGAATCGTCGCGCAACGGTCCCCCTGAAGTCGGCGTCGTCGTCGGCAATCAGCAAATCGATCTGGGGCGTCTCGTGTTTGGCTGGCTCGTTCACCTTAAACCTCAATTTCGCCAGGCGCGAAGCAATGCAGGAATTGGACCACTTTCAAGGAATCATGGTTGACCAGACTCGATCTCAATTTACCGATAGATCGCGACCTCGATCGCATAGCATTCGTCGCGAACATCGGGCGAAGCCGCGCGATGCGCGCGTATCCGCACACTCCTTTTCGCAGCTCTGTGCCCGCTGATACCGGATGTTGATTCCTTGGAACGTGATGTCGCGGCGTTTTCCAGAACAAAATGCAGCTGCCAGTGCCCAATTTCGACGGTTACGCGAGGAATACACGCGTCTGTTCTTTGTAACGAAGCCTTGAAAGGCTTTCTGGCCTGCCGTCGGCACTCAAATTGCGAATTCGCTAAAATGAAACTCTGCCTTGCCGATTCGAGAGGGCTGCCAAAAGGAGCGAAACCGTGGGCTGGTTCCCCAAGAACTGCGTCGTCGTGCCGTATGACTTCTCGGAACAATCGGGCCAGGCTTTGCAAGTTGCTCGCGAGCTGGTCGCCGACCTGACCCAAATTCATGTCGTGCATGTGCTGCCCGTCGTCACGGTCGCTGAGCCTGGAATGATCTGGGACGTCGTCGACAACCAGGCCCGAATGAAAGACGCCGAACGGGCTTTCCGCGACGGATTTGCGCCGGGTCCGTTCCAGAACGCCGACTTCCACGTAATCTTCGGGGACCCTGGTCGAGAAATCGCGGCGTTTGCGGAGAGACAGAAGGCTGATCTGATCGTCATGCCGTCGCATGGTCGCAGCGGAGTGAGTCGCCTGCTGATTGGATCGGTCGCGGAACGAGTCGCGCGCCTCGCTCATTGTCCGGTTCTGATCCTGCGGGGTTTGTCCGTCAAACGTCGTTGACCGGATCTGACGAATTCGATCGTCGGCTCAGCATGTTTAGCAGATTCTCCACATCGATTGGCTTGTAGCAGACCGCGTCGATACCGCGATCCACGAGACTGCGGATCGTCTCTACTGAGCTATCTCGGAACCCGGTCACGAGCACGCGACGCGCATTGGGGTTTGTTTCTGCCACGATTCGCAAGACGTCTTCGCCGGTCTGGGAACCGCGAAGCCTCAAATCGATCAAGACGATGTCGAACGATTTGGCGGCTAATCGTCGGTGAGCCTCTTCGGCATCGTGCGCGAGCGCGACGCGAAAGCCTTTTCCATTGAGGATCTGCCACAAATTCCGGCAAAAGTCCGGGTCGTCGTCGACTACAAGCACCAGGGGCTGTGCGAGCGACGTCGCGATTGCGGTCAGCAGTTGCGGCACATCCACCGGCTTTGGTACTACGCCGGCGGCCCCTTCCTCGAGAGCCGTCTCGGCCAGCTCACTCCCGGCAAACGCGGAAACGACGATCGCGGCCGTTTCTGGGCGGAGACGTTTGATCTCCCGATAGACGCTGACGCCGTCCAAGCCGGGCATCTTGAGATCGAGCAGCGCGATGTCGTAATCGGCGCGCCGCAGTTCTTGAATGGCCTCAAGCCCGTTTCGGGCGATGCCCGTGCGATACCCCAAATCGACCAGAATGTCGCGCAGGTTCTCACAAGCATCGACTTCATCGTCGACGATCAGGACTGAGCGAACGGCGTCCTTCATCAGCTCTCTGATGCTCCTGATCCGACCGGGATTCGTACCGAGAACGTGCTCCCTTGTTCCTTTTGACTCGTAACTTGCAGCTTTCCGGAAATCTTGGTGAGGATCGCATGGGTGATGGCCAGGCCGAGCCCCATCCCCTTGGCTTTGGTTGAAAAGAGCGGTTCGGTGATTTTCGCCAGATTCTCGGGCTCGATCCCCGTGCCAGTGTCCATCACGCGTACTTCGACCATCCCGTCGGAGCTGGCGGCCGTTAGTGTCAATGTTCCTCCCGCCGGCATCGCGTCGCAGGCGTTCCGAATCAAATTCCCAAAGACGATTCCCAACTGAGTCGCGTCGGCATTGACCTGAGGCAAGGTGTCGGGCAGATCGCACACCAACTGAATTCCCTGCGGCGGAGGATAGCGTTCCAGCGCGCCCTTCACGCACTCGATTACCGAGACCGAATTCAACTGCGGCGCAGGGGGTTTGGCAAAACTCGACAAGGCCGTGATCACATCATTGGCATGATTGACTTGCCGATTGATCCGGTTCAGGTGTTCCCTGACACGCTCGGGCGAAAGGGATTTCGCATTTAACAGGAAATAAGCGGAAGTCTTGACCACATTCAGCGGATTGCGAAGCTCGTGCGCAACGCCTCCGGCAATCTGGCCGATAGCGGCCAGTCGTTCTCCGCGCTGCAGCCGCTCCTGATACGCCAGCGCGTACGAATCCTCGATGATCGCCAAGTCGAGGTCGATCAGCGTCCGCAGAGAGTCGGTGGTCTGGCTGACGTCACCCCACTCCGGGGGCCAGTTTTCGCGGACCGCCGAGATAAGTCCTTGGCGCAATCGGGAGAGCGCGGCGGCGGCATAGATGTGATCTAGACCAACCTCAACATGGCGGCGCCCGACCTGCCAGCGCCGAAGCAGGTAGTCGCTGTCGTAGGGCCCCGCGAAGAGCTGATCGATCCAGATTTTGAGCGATACCTTCAGCCGCGCGACCTGGGCGTCGGCGACAAAGACCTTGTTGGCGTCGGGATGTCGCTTGATTTCGGCATAGAAGTCGTCGACGAGCGCGGGAATGTGGCTTTCGATCAGCGGTTTGACCCGGCGGACACGTCCCGCGTCCTCGTCGCTCCAACCGACGTAGTCCTGCAGCTCGCGATAGCGGCCTAAAAGCTGTTCTCTATTCATGGTTTACGCGTCGACGTCGATTCAGCGACTTCCTCGAATGCCATGGGAATCTCGAGGTCGAAGGCTGCCCCTTTTTCGGGCAGATTCCGGGCAGCGATCGTGCCTCCATGCGCTTCGAGGATCCGCCGCACAATCGACAAACCCAGGCCAGTCCCGCGGGTTTTGGTGGTAAAAAAGGGTTCGAAGACCCGCGACGGCGGCGAAACTTTAAGTCCCGACCCGTTATCGGAAACAGTGATCCTCAGCGAAGCGCCGAAGCCGTTAGTTGAGCTCACTTTGACGCGCGCTGGTTTCGACCCAGCGGCGATGGCGTTCTCGAACAAATTGCGGAAAACCTGTTCCATGCGAAACCCATCCACCGAACACCAGCAATTTCTGGTGGCGAGTTCCTCGATCAGGCTGGCCTCCGATTCGGGGTGTGCACTCGTTGCGCTGGTCCATGCCGCTCGCCAAATCGCCGTCAGGTCTCGCCGCGACCGGTCGAGCTGGATCGGGGCTGCATACTCGCGCAAATCGTCGAGCAAGCACGTAAGACCGTCACAAGAGCGCGCGATGATACTCAATTCCGCGGCAACTTCGGGATTCTCATGGCAGGGCAGCGATTGGAGGGTCTCGACTGAAGCCGAGATCTTCTGCAGGAAATTGCGGCTTTCGTGCGCGATTCCGGAGACCATCTGGCCGATCGCGGCCAGCCGTTCGGCCTGGATCAACCGGTTGCGAGCCTCGCGAAGATTGTGGATGCGAATCAGACTGCCGCGAAGGGCATCGGCGTCGATCGGCTTGAGGATGTAGTCATCGACCCCATGTCTCAGGGCCGTGATGGTGCCCCGAAGATCGGCATGTCCGGTGATGATCAGGATTCCTGCGCTTGGGGCTGCTTTGCGGATGTGAGGCAACAAATCGTCGGCCGAGCCGTCGGGAAGCTGGCGATCGAGAATGAACGCGAAAAATCGATTCAAATCCTGACGGCGCAGCGCAGCACCGATCGTCGAGACGACTTCAAGTTCGTAGTCGTCGAGCGACAAGATGTCGCGTAGGTTGGCTTGCGTGTCGAGATCGTCTTCGACCGCAAAAACCACGTCGCTGTGAGGCGCGGACACGAGAGATCGTTCCCCTGGATCACCCACCCGAGAGACACACCGCATGAGGAGCTAGGGAGGGCGGCAAGTGCTAAAGCGCCACTATTACGGCAATCACACAGGCGTCTCTGAATTCTCCCTCAATCGCTGGAGCGAAGGCAAGCCATTCGGCCGACTCACGGCCGGTTACTGCCGTCACTGTGGCGAAGAACTCGCCGAACGAACCTGGGAGGCAACTGGGCGGCCCAAGCCCCAGCTCCGCAGCCGCCACTCGCGTCTTGGCGGGCGATCGCCCGCGGCCGGCAATTTAACCGACGGGCACTCCTCGAGTCGTTCGATGATTTCCTCGACCGAGTCGCTCAGGAAGAGCCTCTCGTAATCGAGCGAATCGATCGTTCCGGCCTCGACTAAGCGGTTGCGGAAAAAATCGAAGAGCGGTGACCAATAGTCCTTTCCCACGAAGACGATCGGGAAGTTGACAATTTTCCCGGTCTGCACCAGCGTGGCCGCCTCGAATGCCTCATCGAGAGTCCCGAATCCCCCTGGGAAGATGAGGAACGCCTCGGAATACTTGACCAGCATGACCTTGCGCACAAAGAAGTAGCGGAACGTCACGAATTTATCGAGGTAGGGGTTTGGGATCTGTTCATGCGGCAGGGCAATGTTGCAACCGAGCGATCGACCGCCGGCTTCACGGGCTCCACGGTTCGCAGCTTCCATGATGCCCGGCCCACCCCCTGTCAAAACGGTGAAGCCGAGTTGGGCCAATTCGAAGCCCACCCGCCTCGCGAGTTGGTAGTAGGGCTGATCCTCCTTGAAGCGTGCGGAGCCAAAGACGGTAACGCAGGGCCCGACGAAGTGGAGCGCCAGGGAGCCTCGAAGGAACTCCCGCATGATCCGCCACAGGCGGGCAATCTCGATTCGCCAAGGGCGCGGACCTTCGAGGAAATGCTGGTCTTCGAAGAAATGCCAGGGCTGGGGCGGGACAACGTCGGATTGAGATTGGTTGGGGATGTTGCTCACATTGCTCACACAGCCACCTCGGCACGTTCTCTTTTGGTTGTTCGACGAAAAAGGCCCAAAGCGTTATAGCAGAGGCCCTGCGGACACCACTTGAGGGCGCGGGCGCGAGGGGACCGGGCTGACGAAGCCCAGCCTCCGTGTGCTCTGTCGCACACCGGCGCGCGAACCGGCACTCTATCGCGCGCGATTGTGCCAGTCTTCGTGCCCACTGCGACCGAAAAAGCACGTTGGCATTGTAATTGCCAATTTGGGCCCGGATTTCACCGAAAATCGCAGACGAGGTGCCAGGCGTGAATCTCTTGCGTTTCAACTACACGACCGCTGACTGGGTTGTCTACGCTCCGCTACGTAAGTTGCGTCCCACGCATGGGACAAGTTTGACCCATCGATCTTCGGACCCGTTGCGAGACACCAAGGAGTTTTGCCCGTTTTGTCCGGGAAACGAAAAAATGACCCCGCCGGAAATCTACGCCATCCGACCAGGGGGCTCTGCTGGCAACTGGAGTGTTCGCGTCGTTCCCAACAAGTTCCCCGCGTTACGAATCGAAGAGGATCCGAAGCGACATGAGGAAGGGGAGATGTTTCATTGGATGGCGGGTTGCGGGGCGCATGAAGTGGTTATCGAGGCCCCTGATCACACACCGATAATGCAGCAGCCGCTCGCACAGATTGAGCTGACTCTCAAGACCTTGCAGTCCCGCTACCTTGATCTCAAGCGAGACAAGCGATTTCGTTCGATCATCGTCTTCAAAAATCATGGCGAGGGGGCTGGAACCTCGATTCGGCACCCCCATTGGCAGATCATCGCCACGCCCGTCATCCCGCGCCTTTTGAGCCTCGAATGCTATCAGGCAGCCGAATATTTCAACCGGACAGGTAATTGCCTTTATCGCGTGATGCTCGATGAAGAGTTGGCGGCGAAGAATCGGCTGATCGCTGCAAACGACCAGTTCGTCGCTTTCGTTCCCTATGCCGCGAGTCTTCCGTTCGAGACCTGGATTCTTCCGCGGCTGGCACAGGCCTCATGGACTACGATGCAGCCCCAGCAAATTCGCCCCTTCGCCGAGATTCTCAAAACTGTCCTGCTGAAGCTCTACGACGCGCTCGAAAACCCAGACTTCAATCTGACTGTCGACATGGTTCCCACTGGCGACGACGACAAAGAGTATTTTCTCTGGCATGTCCGCGTGCTGCCTCGGCTCTCGACGCCCGCGGGCTTTGAGCTGGGAAGCGGCATGTCGATCAACACGACAATGCCGGAAGAGGCGGCCGCGTTCCTGCGCGATGGCGACGGGCGTTGATGGGTCGCTGGAGGGAGATTCGGTCACTCGTCTCCCTTCGAGATGGGATGGGCTAGTCAGGCGGCGCGCCGTTCTGGCCGACCGTCTTACGTGTCTGTCGGGAAACTTTTCAGCGCGCTGGCTGCGCAGACGTCGCTGGTTCTTCATCCGTGTCAGGAATCGGCTGCACAGCTCGCGGATTCCGTCGGGCGGGAACGTGCAGCACATCGCGGCTGTACTCGTGGCACGCAATGCACGTTGTGAGGGACGCCGTGTAGGTGTACGCCGCGGCGTCGAGGTCCTTTTCATCCGCGACGCGAATCAGCTTGTCGGCATTGCGACCCAATTCGGCGCGATACTGCAGGAAGACCGGGTCATTGTGGGAATACCACTTGGTCGCCGACGTCACTCGTCGCAATTCCTCAGCGCCCTTGCGAATCAGGTCAAAGTCCTTGGTCACCAGGCCCTCAGTGATCTTCTGGGAGCTGGCGAGCTTGGCGTGCATCAGCGTGGCTAGCTCCAAGGTCTCCGCAGCCAATGGCTCGTTTTTTTCCGAGCCCCAAGCGATCAACGACGCCGCGCCGACGCCGGCACAGATGAGTCCAAAGACCGCAAGTTTGATCTTCATCGAAGCCTCGCGCGCGAAGAAAGCTGATGGCATCCGTACCATACGCATCGGCACACGCGTGGCGGCAGATTCAGTAAATGCGCAAAACACGACCCAAAAGGGAGAGACTCACGCCGCTGCTCGCTCCTGCTTGCGGCGGACACGACTCCAGGCAGTCAGATTTGACACTCCGGGTCACCTGCCTTGCCGCTCTCACCCCGCCCATCTACCGGGTTACCGGGAAATGGCGGAATTGTTATGCGCGCGTCAACACCCTTGACCGTTTTATCCGACTTGTGAGCGGACCTTCCTTAAGGTGTCCGAACTGCTGCCATCGACGCAACGGCTGTCACCTTGGCACTCCCTTTTGAGTCTGACGGGGCGTGAGGCGGACAGTCGCCGGACCTTACGGCAACGAGCGAGCATCTCATGTGCGAGACAAGCCGTTCAGCGGTGTTGCCCAGAACCACGCGCGGCACACCCGTGCGCGCCGCCGTTCCCATTACGACGAGATTGATGTTAAGGTCATCAATCGCCTGGAGGATGGCTTCGTCTGGCTGCCCTTCGATGATGTGCACGCGCACGCCAACGTCGGCCGACCGGTCACTCACTTGAGCCAATTGGTCGTGCAGCCTCTTCTTCAGTTCGGCCCGTCGTTTGGCGATGTAGTCGACCACCATTTCTTGAGGAGGCGCGTAGCCGTACCACACGGGCGGAGCAATCGGCTCGTGCACGACATGCAGCAAGTGGATGCAGCCATGAGCGAACCGCCCGATCTCCAGAGCGAACCTGAGCGCCTCCAATGAAGCGGCGCTGAAGTCGCTGGGCACGAGGATCTCAAAGCGCTCGTCACGCAGGCCGGGACGCGTAATCCACACCGGAGCTGAGCAATTCCGGAGGAGTTTCATGCCCGTCGATCCAAACAGAATTCGCCCTACGTGGCCCAGGTCACGAGTTCCCGCGATCACCAGGTCGTAGGCCTCCGACTTCACTTCCCGGCAGATTTCCTGCCAAGGGATCCCCACGCCGGTCTTCGGTCGCGCGTTAACTCCCTTTTCTTTCGCCTGAGCGACGCACCGTTCCAGCAGCTCCAGCGTCGCGCGAGTCGGCCTGTCGGTGCCTTCCGCCAGTTGTTCTCTCAGCAAGTCTTCGAGGAACGGGGAGAGGGTAACCGTCGAGAAGATCGTAAGCTCCGCGCCGGTTTGGCTCGCCAGCCAAATGGCGCGCGAAAGGGCATGCTGGCTTGGGCTGGTCAGTATCTCTTTTCCCTGACCAGCGACGTTCGACGGCTCTACGGCGACGAGAATTTTCCGAATGCATTTCATGGTCCGTGTGCTCCGCATTGCGCTGCAGAGTGTGGCACCGCACGACCTCTGTAAGCGCCGCTTCTGATTCATGGCGAGCAGCCCAGTAAGCGCTCACAACCAAAGCCCCATTGGCCTTGGAGCACCTTCTTGCCGTTGCACAACGGCGATCACAGCCCTATGCAGTTCCGGTGCCGCGCGAGCCGTCGCGGCCGTGCAATAACCGTTTCGGTTGTCGCGTCACGGATTTTTTCCGAGAAATTCGCTGCAGACATGATGGCAGAATGCTCCTCAGAACCGGTGCTCCCAAACCTGATGAAGCATTCGGCTCATCCAGGCCGTGTGCGATATCGCGCGCTTTGCACGGATTCGCACGCGACGAAGGCCCACGCGTCCAAACTGTGTGCGTGGCGTTTACCGCTGTCTTGCAGCGGCGTTAAGAACGCGCCCTTTGCGATCGATGCCCGACTGCAACGCGAAAATGCCTTGATCGGACAAGTCCAAGACTCGATGTCATGGCTGCCAGATCCGCGTCGGCACAAAAGGTGCATCTTCAGCGGCATGCGTCTACTGCCCGCGTTCGAGAGCATTGTGGCGCGAGACGCGTCGACGAACCTGACCCCGAGGAGAACCGCCATGGCCAACATTCAGATCACGCTGACTCCTGAGGAACGGCAATACTTGTTGCGGATTCTGGAAAACGCGATCGGCGAGAGCCGCGTCGAGGCTCACCGCACCCACACTCCAGAATTCCGAGAGCGGGTCCATGAAGAGCAAACCCTGTTGAGGGGTTTGGTCTCTAAGCTGGAGAAGTCCGCATGAGCACAAGCTTGGAAACTGATCGCACACAAACAGCCGCCGGCGTTGAGCCACAAGCTGAAGACGTTCGGATCGCCGTCTTTGCCCACCTCGATGATCCAACGGAGCTGACGGAGGTGCTGGCCGCGTGTGCCGGGATTCACCCGGACGATGCGATGCGGGCGGCGCACCTTTCGCCCGGCCTCCTGCCGATGCGCCTGAAGGACAACGTGGCTCGCGCAGTCGTGCAGGAACTCGAGCGCCAGGGCATTCGCGCAGTCACGTTTGCGACGACAGAGATTCCCACGCTCGAGCCGGCGGTGCCCATTCATCATCTGGGGCACACGTCTGAGGGAATCGAGCTGCTTGGCATTCATGGAGAGTTAAGGAGACAAGTTCGCTGGACCGAAATTTCGCTCTTGAGCGCCGGCAGCGTGCCCCTGGACGAGGGCCAGCGTCTCCCACCCGAGCCTCAAGTCGTGCTACACGCGGCTCCAAATCCGCATCGGGCGGTGGCTGAGGTCACACGGCGGCCGGGGCTGATCTTGTGGATGGTGTGCGAGCGCCCGTGGGAGGTTTTTCGGTTCGTGCACAATCAAATGAGTTACGAGCATTTAGGAGAACGGAAGACTGCCTCCTCAATGCGAAATTTCACCCTGTTTCTCGAAGACCTCGCCAGCCATGCCCCACAGGCGTATTTGACACCCGCGACGCGGGCGTTGTTACACCACGGGATCAGCCGGCACTTCGAGTTTCATTCGAGTCAAGAGCTCCGCGACTACACGGTCTTTCACATCCTTGCGCAGCGAGAGGTCGCCCGAATGGGGACTCCAGTCGCTCCCCCCGGCCACCCGGAAGAAATTCACCAGTGATCCAGACCTCACTCAGTGGAGCGTATCGCAACCGAGCCACGGTCATGACAACGCCATCGGTTTCCGAGATTCAGTTCGACCACAGACAGTGGTTTCATGACATCGACCGCTGGAACTTCTACCTGCAAGCCTGGCAACAGCAGATTCAGGAGATCACCCGCGAATACCGGAGGTTGCAGACGACGGTCGAGCAGTATACAGACGATCTTCAGGAATTCGCCGGTGAGGTCGGAGCACACCGCAACAAGCTGCTTGCTGATCAACGCGCCGTGCTCGAACATCGTCGGCCTGCGCCGCTCGACGAGCAGCTTGCGAAAAGGCACAAATCGAATGCGGCGAAGCATGGCGACTTGTATCAAATGCACGAGAGCTTACAACAGATGCAGCGCACTCTCCAAAGTGGACTTTCGCTGTGTCGCCAGGAGTTGTTTCGCGCCGAACCCTAGTTCAACGAAGGACCGCCTTCGAGGCAGTGGTTCCTCCGCGTAACGCCAGCAACACAAGGTCGCCATAGGTACCTCGTTCTTCGTCAAAAAGAACCGCTTTAACCAGACCAATCGATCGGATTAGGAGACGCCATGCGATTTCGCAGCAAGGGAACGCCGTTCGTCGTCGCTTTCGTGGTTTGTACGTTGGGAGTCTGGCTGGGTTGCCGCGGCGACGAGCCGCCGCAAAACATGCGCGGCGTTCGCCCGTTTATGCGGATGAAACTTGATGCATCGAGCAAGGTGCTCGAGGGGCTTACCACTGAAAACTTCCGTTTGATTGGCGAAGGTGCCCGCGCTCTCAAGAAGATGAGCACCGCCGAAAAATGGCGGGTGTCGAACGACGCCCTCTATCGACAGTACAGCGCAGAGTTCACTCAACGGGTCGCAAGGCTGGAGGAAAAGGCAAACGCGGGAAGCCTCGACGGGGCGCTGCTGGCCTGGGTCGAGTGCGAAATGGCCTGCGTTCGCTGCCACAATCACGCGCGCGCGATCAAGATCGCCGTTCACTAGACGGTCTCGCGGGAGAGGCGCCTGTGCCACTTGCTTGCGACTATTGAGAGCCGGGGCGCGGGCGTTAGACTCAAGGCGCAGACACGCGACTCAGCGAGACGGAGCGAATATGAAAGCCACTGCGGTCCTCGCTCTGGGAAGCCCCCACGGCGACGACAGCGTGGCCTGGCACGCGGCAGATCGATTGAAAGGCGACGCTGGGCTGCCTTGCGTTGTTGAAAAAATCGTCTCGCCGTGGGAATTGATCGAATACCTGCGGAGCGACCGCAAAGTTATCATCCTCGACGCCTGCTCTTCGGGCGCGCCTTTGGGGACGGTAGTTCAGTTGCGGGAGCAAGAACTCGCGAACGTCCACACTCACGACAGGTCAACCCACGGGGGGAGCATTGGCGAAAGCCTTCGTCTAGCTCGCGCCTTGGGCGGAGGGAGCGATGACCTGGTCGTGCTCGCCGTCGAAATCGACGAACGAAACGGGCCCGAGATGAGTCGCGCGGGGCAGGAAGCTGTCCATCGATTGGAGGCTGCGACCCGTCACATCTTGTCGCGATGGCGCCTGGTTGAATGAGTCGAGTCTCTCCGCGGTACGCGATAGTTGCCGGCGTTTTTCGCGATCGGCGACGGAGGGCTGCAAAATGACCGAATCGGTGGCAACGGCGCTACGCCGCGTGCAGTTCCTGGATCAAGTCGCTGACGAGTTTCTCGATCGCCTCGCGCCCCTGGCGCGAACAGTCTCGATTCCATCGGGCGGCATCCTTTTTCGCCAGGGGGATGTCGCGAGCGAGTTTTTTCTGCTCGTCGAGGGAAATGCCTCGCTGGAGATTTGCGCGCCGGCAATTGGCTGCAAACGGATCCTGACCGTCGAGTCGGGCGAACTGCTCGGTTGGTCGCCGGCGCTCGGGCAGCCCCGCGTGACCGCCACCGCCCGGGCGCTGACCCACGTGCTGGCCGTCGCCATCGATTCGGCCGGCTGTCTGGAACTGTGCGAGAACGAGCCGCGGCTCGGCTACGAGCTCATGAAACGCACGGCTCTGGCGATCGCCAAACGGCTGGACGCGACTCGACTTCAGCTGCTCAACGTTTACGGCGACGAAATGCCGCAGGTATCGGACGAACGAATGGCCGGCAGCAAGTCGCACAACGGACATGCGACCTAGGACCAGACAGGGTGGGCCATGGCTGATGATATGCAGCCAGGAGAATGGGTCTCAATTGAAAAACACGATCTCCAGTGCGTGATTCAGGCACTGGTTGATTTGGGCTATCGTGTCGTCGGCCCTCAGGTCCGAGATGGGGCGGTTGTCTATGACGATCTCGACGACATCCGGAAACTCCCGATAGGTCTCCTCGACGTTCAAGACGGCGGCACCTATCGCCTGCACGGGGATTCCAATGCGGGTTATTTCGACTTTGTCGTCGGTCCGCATTCGCTGAAGAATTTCTTGTTTCCGCCGCGAGAAACGTTGGTCGAACTGACCCGGGCCAATGGATCGTGGCAGTCGCAACCTGCGACGGCCCCTGGGCCCCCTTTGGCGATGATCGGCGCTCGCTCCTGTGACCTGCATGCATTGGAAATCCAGGACCGTGTGTTCCTACACGGGCCTTATGTCGATGCGGGCTATCGCGCCAGACGGGAACAACTCTTTCTCGCCGCAGTGAACTGTCGTCGCGCGGCAGCCACGTGTTTCTGCCATTCGATGCAGACCGGCCCGGCTGTTCGCAGCAGCGTCGATCTGGCACTGACCGAGATCGATAATCGCTTTTTCGTGCAAATCGGCTCGCCGCGCGGTGCCCAGGCGATGCGCAAAGTCCCCTCAGCGGCGGCAACCAAGGAGGAAATCGAGCGGGCGAAGCAAATTCCTCGAGATCTCGAGCGGCAGATGCACGCCCGTTCGGCAGCGACCGCCCCCCCGGACGGACCGCGGCCCCGCCACCTTGATACGACCGACATCCGCAATTTGCTGCTGGGGAATTTGAATCATCCACGATGGGCCGGAGTCGCTCAGCGATGCCTGGCCTGCGCCAACTGCACGATGGTCTGCCCGACGTGCTTTTGTAGCTCAGTAGACGAAGTTGCCGATCTGGCGGGGGACAATGTTCGGCGCGAGCGCTCCTGGGCGTCCTGTTTTTCGAGCGAACATTCGGCGATGAACTCGGGCGTCGTACGAAAATCGATCGCCTCCCAATACCGCCAGTGGCTGACGCACAAGCTGGCGAGTTGGATCGATCAGTTCGGCACGTCGGGCTGTGTTGGCTGCGGCCGCTGCATTACGTGGTGTCCAGTGGGCATCGACCTCACAGAAGAGGTGGCCGCCATCCGCGGAGAGCCGGGGAAATGAGCGCACTCGGCACTGCGGTCGTCTCTGGCTCAGACGCGTGGGCCATGTTTCCGGCCCGCATCAAAGCGGTTCGGCCCGAGATTCAATTGGTCTCAACGTACGAACTGGAACTGGAGAACGCCGAGGTCCGTCGTCGATTCGCGTTCCGATCCGGCCAGTTCAACATGCTCTATTTGCCAGGCATCGGCGAGGCGGCCATCTCGATCAGCTCCGATCCCGACGATAATGATTCACTTCTGCACACCGTTCGCGCGGTGGGCAACGTTACGCGCGCCCTCGCGCGACTTGACGTCGGCGACCAGATTATGCTGCGCGGGCCGTTTGGCTCGCATTGGCCGGCGGACGAGGCCGTTGGTCGCGACCTGGTAATCGCCGCCGGCGGATTGGGGCTGGCCCCGCTGCGCCCGGTGATCTACGAGGTCGTGCGACATCGCGATCGCTACCGTCGGGTGACCATCCTGTACGGAGCACGGACACCAGCAGACCTGCTCTATGCGCACGAATACGAGGCTTGGCGAGGCGCGGGCCTCGACGTGCGAACGACGGTCGATTTAGGTAACGACCAATGGAAGGGGCGGATCGGCGTGGTCACGACGCTCCTCGATAGCCTCACTTTGGATCCCTCCGAGACGCGGTTGTTCACCTGCGGTCCCGAAATCATGATGCGCTTCGTGATCTACGCGGCCTTAGACCGCAAGCTAAGCCGCGAGCACATCTTTCTCTCGATGGAACGCAACATGAACTGTGCCGTCGGGCTCTGCGGACACTGCCAGTTTGGTCCAGTGTTTGTCTGCAAAGAGGGACCCGTCTTCCGATACGATCGGATGGAGCCGTTTCTGGCGGTTGAGGATTTTTAAGCATCGAGGATCGTGATGGTGGAGCGGATTCGCCTGGCCGTTTTCAAATTTGCGTCGTGCGATGGATGCCAACTGTCGCTGCTCGACGCGGAAGACGAACTGCTCCAGATCGCAGAAAAGGTGGAGATTGCCCACTTCCTCGAGGCGCGCACCCGCGCACTCGAGGGCCCTTACGATGTCGCTTTGGTCGAAGGCTCGGTAACGACAGCTCACGACGTCGAACGAATCCACGACATCCGCAAGAACTCCCGCTTTCTCGTGACCATCGGGGCCTGCGCGACCGCGGGCGGGATTCAGGCTCTTCGCAACTGGGCGAACGTCGACGAATTCATCAGCCAGGTTTACGCGGAGCCGACCTATATTCAGACGCTGGCGACGAGCACGCCGATCTCCGATCACGTGAAAGTCGACTTCGAATTGCGTGGCTGTCCGATCAACACGAAACAGCTTGTGGAAGTGATCACTGCGTTTGTGCTCGGACGTGTACCGCGAGTTCCACGATACAGCGTCTGCATCGAGTGCAAACGCAGGGAAACGGTCTGCGTCGCCGTCGCCCGTGGCATCACCTGCCTGGGCCCCGTCACGCAGGCGGGTTGCGGCGCCATCTGCCCGGCTTATCGCCGGGAATGTTTTGGATGCTTCGGGCCGAAGGAAGAGCCGAACCTCGTCAGCCTTACCGACTATTACAAGAACAACGGTGCTCCCACAGGTCAACTTGTGCGACTCGTGCGCAATTTCAACGGCTACGCGCCCGAATTCAAAACAGCCAGCGACGCGCTCGAGGGCGCTGCGACCTGAAAGCCCAGCCGGATGAAAGATGGCCAAGACGCGACGAATCGAGGTGAGTGCTCTCAGCCGAGTGGAAGGCGAGGGAGCGATTCGCGTGACGGTGAAGGGAAAAACCGTCCAGCACGTTGAGCTCAATATCTACGAGCCGCCGCGTTTCTTCGAGAGCTTTCTGCGGGGCCGGGCAATTCACGAGGTGCCGGATATTACCTCGCGGATTTGCGGCATCTGTCCCGTGGCTTACCAAATGAGCTCCTGCCACGCCCTGGAGAAAGCCCTCAAGCTCGCTATTCCGCCCGAGCTTCGGACCCTCCGCCGCCTGCTCTATTGCGGCGAGTGGATCGAAAGCCACGCCCTGCACGTCTACATGCTCCACGCCCCCGATTTCTTGGGCTACGAGAGCGGGATCAGTATGGCAGCCGACCGACGAGCCGACGTCGAGCGCGGCTTGCGTATGAAAAAAATTGGCAACGAGCTTCTTGGCATTCTGGGGGGCCGAGCAATTCATCCGATCAACGTGACGGTCGGCGGCTTTTACCGGGCTCCCTCGCGACGCGACCTCAAAGCCCTGCTTCCCGATTTGGAATGGGGGCTCAATGCGGCCATTGAGACGCTCCACTTCGTGTCGAACTTTGATTTTCCCGCATTTGAGCAATCGTACGAATTCGTCGCCCTCAAGCATGCGGACGAATATCCGATGAACGACGGGCGCGTTGTCTCGTCGGAAGGGCTCGATATCCCGGTCGATGAATACGAACAGCATTTCTCGGAGCGGCATCGGCCGCAGAGCACGGCCCTGCACAGTGTCAGGCTGCCGCGTGAGACGCACTATCTGTGTGGTCCGCTGGCCCGTCTTAACCTGTGCCGGGAACAACTACCGCCGATTGCTCGCCGCGAAGCCGACGCCTGCGGAACTGCCTGGCCGTCATTCAACAGTTTCAAGAGCATCGTGGCCCGCGCTGTCGAGATGATCGCCGCCTTCGAGACGGCCATCGAGATCATCAAGGACTACAATGCCGAGCCTGCGCAAAGCCGCGTTGAGTTCACCCCTCGCGCCGGCCAGGGCTGCCAGGCGACGGAGGCTCCGCGGGGACTGCTCTACCATCGCTACCGGATTGGCGACGACGGCCTGATCGCCGAGGCCAAGATCGTCCCGCCGACGTCGCAGAACCAGGGGCAGATCGAGGATGATCTCCGGAGCTTTGTTCCGAGCATTCTCGACTGCGACGACGCCGAGGCAACGCGCCGATGCGAACACCTGATCCGCAACTACGATCCCTGCATCAGCTGCGCCACGCACTTTCTGAGGCTGACCATCGAGCGGCACGCTTCCGTCGATGGCCGCTAACCCGTGCGTGAGACCGCCCACTGACGGAGCAGCGCAACATGCAGACCGACTCTGGGACAACCACAATCCGACGCCGCCGAGAGAATAATCACGGCATGGCGGTAGAACGGCTTCCCTGATTGAAGAAGGGAAACGCCTGTTGAAATATCGACCGCGGAACTGCGGGATTTCGGTGCTCGAGTCGTTGCAGCGGCGTTGCAGTCGCGCCGTTGATCCTCGATAATCGCCGGCGCAACGGAGCCGGGGAGCTCGTCGAGAAGTTGAGCAGTTGAGCGTTTCAGCGCCGCTCCTCCTCCCCTGCAGTGCCTGATTTTGGTTCAACCGGAAGGACACGCCGCTCATGCCGATCTTCAGCGACAATCCCGAATCGATCGGTCGCACGCCGCTCGTCAAAATCAATCGGATCTCCAAGGGGCTCAAATGCACGGTCCTCGCCAAGATTGAGGGGCGCGGTCCCGGTTACAGTGTCAAAGACCGCATCGGCGCGGCCATGATTTGGGACGGCGAGAAGAAGGGCAAACTCAAGCCCGGCATGCAGGTGGTTGAGCCGACCAGCGGCAACACCGGCATCGCACTGGCTTACGTCTGCGCCGCGAAGGGTTATCCGCTCACGCTCACCATGCCCGACACGATGTCGATGGAGCGGCGAATGATGCTCAAGGCGTTCGGGGCGCACCTCGTGCTGACGCCGGGTGCCGAGGGCATGAAAGGGGCGATCGCGAAGGCGGAAGAGCTGGCGAAGGACCCGAACTTTTTCATCCCTCAGCAGTTCAACAACCCGGCCAACCCGGAGATTCACTTCAAGACCACCGGCCCCGAGATCTGGAACGACACCGACGGCAAGGTCGACATCCTGATTTCGGGCATCGGCACGGGCGGCACGATTACCGGCGTCTGCCGCTACATCAAGGGTGAAAAGAAACATCCTCTCAAAGCGGTCGCGGTCGAGCCGGTCAACAGTCCCGTCCTTTCTGGCGGGGCGCCCGGCAAGCATCGCATCCAAGGAATCGGCGCTGGCTTTATCCCTGCGGTGCTCGACATGAAGCTCGTCGACGAAGTCGTGAAGGTCAGCGACGAAGAAGCCTTCGAGATGGCGCCGCGTCTCGCGAAAGAGGAAGGCATCATCTCGGGCATCAGCTGCGGAGCCGCGATGGCCGCCGCCCTCAAAGTCGCCGCCCGACCGGAATCGGAAGGCAAGGTGATGGTCGTGATCCTACCCGACTCCGGCGAGCGCTACCTGTCGACGCCTCTGTTCGAATACGCCCGCGCCTGAATCACGATTTTAAAGATCATCGAACCCACCGGCGGCGCTTTGCCGCCGGTTTTTTTGTTAGCCTGTGTTGGTCGACGACGGTTGCGATTCTCATTCCTCAGCCCTACGTGGGCTCCGTCACGCTACAAGACGGTAAGTCGAATAAGCTCGAGCCGGGGCAAAATCCGGAGCTAGCCCTTGTGATTGAAGTGCGCCGGGACTGATTCCGGCCGCGTGGGCCTCGATTCAGTGCTGCCGAAGAGCGTACTCTGGTGTTCGAGCCTCCGATACGTGCGCCACAACGAGCGTGTGCGGACGGCTGAGAACGCCAGAAGCGGCAACCAGCGCCTTAGCGAATCCGTGGCAGGCCGCACCGGGTGCAGGGGCATGCCCCTGCTACTTCGTCAGTTCCAGCGTCGACCACAGGCTCGGATCGTGGTCGAAGGGAAACTCGCGGCCGACTGTCAGGAATTGTTCGCCGAGTTCTGCGTCTCGGACGACATAATAAAAACCCAAGAGCGGATTCGACTCACGGTCGTAACCCTGCAGGCACTCGGCCGGGATCCACAGCTCGAGTTCATATCCGCCGCGCCTCGCGCGCGAGGTTGCTTGCAAGAGTCCGGCGCGACTCATGGGCGCATCCTCTTTGGCCAGCGCGATCGCCAATTGCTGCGATCCGGCCTTTGCACTGCCGCCGTTCTTGGAATTGGCTTTGGGCCAGTTGTTCGGGATCGGCCAAAAGGCGAACTGGTGGCAAAAGCGGGTGGCGCGGTGGATCGACTGCGTGTTGCGGGTGTCGATCCACAGCTGCAAGCCGTCGTTTTCGGTTGGGTCGGTCGACTCGGCGAAGACAGGCATTTTCTTGCCGCTCACTTCCAGCCGGAATCCCAGCCCCGCGTCATTCCAGCCGGCGCGTAGCGTCGCGAAAGGGGCCGCGGCGTCCAATCCGCCGAGGTCGGGCAGGGGAGCAATTCCGTCGAGATCGAGAAACGCCTTGCGCGTTGCCGACTGCGCGACCTCTCGCACCGGAAACGAGAAGCGGAACAAGAATCGGTGCGGGACGACAGGCATACGGGCCGATCAAGCCGCAGATTCGGCGGCTGAGATCTTTGCGTGGCGAATCGCTTGACCGGTCCCGCGTGAGATGCGTTGCCGGCGAAGAAAATTATTCCGCGGCAGCTTCGGCGACTTGCTGCCAGCTCATCAGGTGCGATTCCATCGACTTGATCACGACGGAGCCGCGCTTGCCCTTGGCTTCTTCAAATTCGTAGCCCGATTCGCGAAGCTTGGTCTCCTGCTCCGATTCCTTGGGAAGCAGCCCGTCGTCGCTGATGGCCCGCCACCATTCGAGATGCGGCCAATCGCGACGGATCGTGCGAATGGTCGTGGCCATGGTGCGTCCGTTCATGCCCGCGCTAAAGCCCGCCTGCTTGGCAAGCGTGCTGTACGTCGCGACCTTCTTTGCCCTTTTGAGCTCCCAAAGGAGCTCCGCTACTTCCGACGCTCTGCTCGAGACCATGGGGATCCCCTTGGATAGGGACAAGGCCGTCCGGGGCCCGCGGAATCCGGTTCAGGAAAAGGTCTTCGTCATTGACCCGAACCGACGGGAGGACTGCCGCAAACGGAACTTCAAATTTCTTTTTGCGACCTTTGAAATCCGAGACGCGCTGATGTCCACCAGAAGCCAATCTTGGGATAATTCTAAGGTAATCGATCCGCCGCCCCCCTCACAAGGCCTGAAGTCGATCCGCGGCGGTTCGACGGAGCCGGGAACATGGAGGAAATCTACGAAGGCCACGGGATCAGCTTTCGCTACCCCGCGTACTGGGAGCTGACCGAGCAAGAGGATGAGGAGGCGACCTCGATCACGGTTGCCAGTCCCGAGACGTCGTTCTGGTCGATTTCGTTGTTCCAGCACGGACCGCCGCCGCAGCAAGTTCTCGACTCGGCGATCGAGGCGTTTCGCGAGGAGTACGACGAAGTCGACGTGTATGCCTCGACGGCGCGGACGGGGGAACGGGCCGGCGTGGCCCGCGACGTCGACTTTGTCTGTTTCGAGCTGATCAATAGCGCGTTTCTGCGCTCGTTCCAGACGGATCGCTTTACCGTGCTGGTGCTCTACCAGGGATTCGATGGCGAACTCGAGATCACGCGTCCGCTGTTGGAAGCCATTTCCGCCAGCCTGGCTTTCGCGGGAGAAGACGAGCCCTGAGCGGGTCCGGCGCCGAGTCGACCCCAAGGGCTTTGCTCGCACGCCGCGGCCCTGAATATAATCGGAGGCGCCGGATTTGGCCGCACAGGCCTTGTGTGAGCCGGGCCGAAGAATCAACGGACTGCTCGGAGGAAGCACGCGCATGGCTGCGGAGATCTTTTCGCACCAGGTGGAGAGCGTGGGGACGGTTGCCGGCCACGTCTGGCGTTACTTGAACGAAAACGGCCCGGTGACCCTCAGCAAGTTGGCCCGCGAGATCGAAGCTCCGCGGGATTTAGTGATGCAAGGAGTTGGCTGGCTCGCCCGCGAGGGAAAAATCGCCTTTCATGAAGGCCCCAGAAGCAAGACGATCTCGCTTTTGTGATCGACCCCCGGCCAGGAGGGCGCTACCTTCGGAATCCCCATTGATGGCTGCCACCACCGAGTTTGACAACCTGTGCGACGAAGGGCGTCGTTGCGTCCGCCACCAGGACGCCGATGCGGCGATCGCGGCTTTTTCCAAGGCCCTGGCGCTCGACGAGCGGTCAATCATCGTGCATGAGGGGCTGGCAGCTGCCTACTTCCTGAAGAAGGACTACGATAACGCGGCCGAGCACTTCAAAAAAGTGACGCTGCTCGACCCGCGGCAATCCAAGGCCCTGGTCAACCTCGGCGCCGTCTACAACCGCATGAAGGACTACAACAAAGCGGTCACGATCCTGCGCAAGGCCGTTGGAAAGGATAAGAATTCGGGCGAAGGCCACTACAACCTGGGGCTGGCCTACCGCGGCCTCGACCAGCAGGCGATGGCCGTCTCCGCCTACAAGGAAGCCGTTCGCGTCGCGCCGGAAATGGCGGCTGCCCACCAGAATCTGGCCAACGTTTACGTCGACATGGGCAACTTTCAGCAAGCCATCATTCATTACAAACGAGCGCTCGAGATCAATCCGGAGTTCGAGCGGGCCCGCAGGGGGTTGGAAGAGGCCCAGGCCATCAGCAGCCAGGCCAAAAAATCGATCAGCCCCTTTGGACGTCTGGTGGACCCCAATGCAATCGGCGCCAAAGCGGCTCCGCGAGTCGAGCGCCGGATGACCGATATCGAACGGGCCCAGGATCGGATGACCGTCTTCAACGTGCTCAGCGAAGTGGACGACACTGCCAATTTGCTGTTGAAGCAGATGACCGACGCGTTCGAACCCTCACTCTTGACGTTGGCCCGCACGCTTTCGGAGCGCATCGACGGACCCAGCACGCTTTCGCGCGATTACCGGACCTACCTCATGGCCTTCAAGCAGGTTTACGACTCGCGACGCGCCCTCAAGCGAGCGGTCGCGGAATTGCGGGCGCACGAAGAAATGATGAACACGCCCGACATTCCCGTCCGCTGACGGCGGGCGAGGCGCTTTAGAGGCTGCCGATAGCGACCTCAGTCGCCCCGGCAATCAAGGCTGGAACACATTGTTGACCAAGATCCCTCCGGTGGTGGTGGAGGCCGGCACCGAGAACGGCGTCGTTGTGTTCGAGACGCTGTTGTTTGACGCGCTCGACAAGTTGACCATGTAGGTCATTCCACCGCTGATGGGATCGGTTACCGACGTGAAAATGATGCCGCGACCCGAGGGCCCGCCGCTAGTGGGTCCCGAGATCGTGTTTCCGTCGATCCCGATTGAGCTTGGGCCCGTGACCGAATCGAATTGAATCGCAGTTGCGCCGCCCGCATTGTCGAACAATCCGTTTCCGGTCAGCTCGACCGACGCGTTGGGCCCCAGTGAGAACTGCATCCCCGTCCCATTGGGAGCGCCGAATTGTGCGCTGTTGTCCTCGAAGATGATCGTCGAGGGGCCGCCTGTAATCACGTGGTATCCGGTGTCGGCCCCGCCGTTGGCCGCGAACTCGTTGCTTTGGACAGTCAGCGTCGTCTGGTAGATCGTCGACGCGTTGTTGATCAGCAGTCCGGTGTTCGAGCCGCCCGTCCCCGCGAACGAGTTGCCTTCGATCTTTCCTGTCAGGTTGCCGTTCCAGCTCAGGTTGATGCCGGCCGTGCCGGTAGAGCCGTTCGTAAACTGGTTCGACTGCACTTGTAACGTCAACGTCGAGCCTGCACTGCCGGAAAGCGCCGAAATGAGAAGGTTGTCGGCGGTCGTCGAAGTCAGCGTGCTCGTGCCCAGGTTGATGACATAGGTGCCGAACTGGTCGTACTGGCTGCGGATGTTGGCGGCGCCGTTGCCCGTGAACGTCGAGCCGTTGATGTTGATCATTGCCACGTCGAGGGCGTCAACGCCGAACGAAGACGATCCCGAGATCGTTGTATTGGCAATTCCCAGCTTCTGCACATATTGGGCTTGAATGCCCACGCCGTTCGAGTTGAGGGTCATTCCCAAGAACCCCACGGTCCCCGTGTTTTGCAACAGAATGCCGACCGTGTCGCCTTGGATGGTGCCGCCCGTCCCCACATCGTTCTTCGAATCGCCGGTGACAAGGAACGTTCCAGGCGACGCGATGAGTTTGATGCCAGCCGCGGCGTTGTTGCTGGAGACCGACGCCAGGTTGACGTTCATATTCGTGTTCTCGATGTCGACGGCCGTTCCGCTCACTGCGTTGATCGTTCCCCCAACGCCGGCAGTCGCCGCGCTGTTGATGACAAGCGTTCCCGCCTGGTTGGCATAAAGGCCGGTCCCGTTGACGTTGGTCACGTTGAGCGCACTGAACGTGGTGACGCCGGTGTTGGTCTGCAGCAACACGCCGGGGTTTATCGACGCGTTGGAGACGGTCACCGGGCCGCCGAACGTGGTGTTGCCCGCCGAATTGCTGATCGAAATCGCCGAGTTATTCGAGCCCGATTCGTTGGTAATGTTTGTGGTGCCGGTGACGGAAACGGTTCCGCTCGATTGATTGATCGCGAGTCCCGTTCCCTGTCGATTTTCGATCGACAGGTTGTCGAACGTCACCGTGCCCGTCGAAGGGAGACTTTGGATGTTGACCGATTCGGCGGCCGCTCCCGAGACGGTCGTGGTCCCCGCGAATTGCACGGCGCCCGAGCCCCCCTCGATGTCGATGCCGCGCCCGGCCGAATTGAGCACCGTCAGGTTGTTGAAATCCACGGTGCCGGCATTGTTGAAGAGCAGAATGCCCTGGCTGTTGCTTCCGGGAAGCTGCAGGTCCGAGAGGTTGATCGTCCCTCCCCCGATGTCGGCGACGACCAGGTCGTATCCCTGACTTCCAGAGACGCTGCCAGAAAAGGCGACGTTACCGGTTCCCCCTTCGATCGACAGGCCGTTGCCCGTCGAGTTTGTGATCGTCGCGCTGGCGATTGTGACGGTGCCCGTGCTGTTGAGCAGGAGGATTCCGTCGCCCCCGGCCCCATTGATGTTGACGTTGTTGACTACGACATTCGAAGCGCCGTTGCCGAAGATTCCGTTATTGGTCGGATTCGTGATCGTAAAGCCCGACACGACCGTGCTCGGCGCCAGCGTAATGGCGTTGCCCGTCGACGACTGCAAGACCGGCAGGCTGGTGCTGCTGGCGGCGTGAGGCAAGATGATGCTCCCACCATTGACGGTAATGGCGTGCAGCAGTCCGCCGCCGTCGCCAAGGAGCGCCTGACCCGCGTTCATCACGATATTCGCATTGGCGCCGCTGAAGACACTGTTCGCGTGGACGAAAATGATCGATGCGTCTGTCGCCAGTGCCGCCGTAATGGTCTGAAACGGCGCATTGATCGTTCCGTTGCCCCCGGGGGCCGCCGCACTGTTGACGTGCGCAAAGGTGTAGGGCGCTCCGGTCCCGGGGTCGATCGCGACGATGTTCGGATCGATCTCGGTTCTCGTCGGCGCGAGGACCGTGTAGTTTCGCGTCACGTGTTCGCCGAGCCGCGCTTGCTGGGACGGGTCGGACACTTCAGAGCGATGTAATGGGCCGAACGTCCACGACAGGCTGAAGAAGGCCCGCGTCTCGAAGAAATTGTCGTTGGTGATCTGAATACTGCCGTCGACACCCTGGTAGAGATTGGCCTGAATCCGCGCCGAACCTCCGGTGATGTGATCTCCCTGGTTGTCGCCAAAGTAGTAAAAGCCGCCGTAAACGCGGACGTTGTGGTCCTCGAAGAATTTCCCGGGGATCGGCACGCCGACCTCCAGATCGACGCCCCACATCGCGGCGAGGTAACCCTCCAACTCGTCGTACACGACGTTGTTACCGACGAACCGCGACGAATTGGACAGCGGCGAATACGACGTTTCCTCATACGTCTGCCCAATCGGCAGGTAGAGATTCGTGCGGAAGTCCCACCACTTGCCGTAGGTCTCAAGGCTGAGGCCGAGTTGTTGCAAGTAGGGGTTGCGCGTGCCGTCCGCGTCGTACCAGCCGCTGATGCCGAAGACGCGGTCGAGCGACGGATTGTAAAGCCGATAGCCCAGGCCGACGTTTCCGCCGAACGTGCCGTCGACCGTTGGGAAGGCCCGCAGGTCCGCGAAATAGAGCTGGCGATCCATCAGGAAGAAGGGAAACACCTCAACGGGAAAAATCGAGAGGTCCTGCACGGGACCTTGTCCCTGGATTCCCGCGGCTCGAACCTGGACAGCGATCAGGTCCTCGCGATCGAAGTAATTCGGCTGTCCCTCCGAATTCGTCGTGCTCGACGAGGACGGGTTTGGCGGCGTGACGGTTGGAGTCGTGTTCGGCGCTGAGGGATTCGACGACGATGGACTCGACGATGATGTGCCAGACGACGATGTGTTTGACGGCGACGGGTTTGACGGTGGCTGGTTTGTCGACGACGCGTTCGACGTGGATCCGGCTGCGGACGAGCTCGGGTTCGACGCATTCGCGGCGGGCGGATTGGGAGTCGTTGGATTTGCTGGAGCTGGATTTGGCGTCGGAGACGGCGGCTCAAATTCGCTGACGGTTTTATCGCTCGTGGCCGATTTCGACTTGTCCGATGGTGCCTGGGTGGGTGCGGCCGTTACCGGCGGCGGAGTCCAATTGGGTGCGTCGTCGGGCATTAAAGGCGCAGTTGCCGGTGCGGGACCGGAATCGTCGGCGCGAAGGATTCCCCCGAACGGGGCCAAGAGGGCGAGTAACAGACTGCCCGCCAGGGCGCAGCGGCGTGCGCGGGACGATCGCACCGTCGACGGGTCGACAGGGAAGAAGTCCATCGAAGTCGGTCCTGCGTTTTCAAGACGCGCTGCGAATTACGTCGCGGCTCGGCAGTTCACGAAGCGGCGTCACGAGGGGGAAATGGAGATTTGGGCAGGGAGGGAGCCAGCCGATTGCGCGCATCGGCTCAACCGAGAGAGCGCTTCAGGATCAAGAATCGGGCAGGGAGGGGAGTGGGAAGGATTGGAGAGGGGCGTACAGATACTTCGCACAGCCGATTCTGTCAAGATTGCCCGGCTGCCTCAGCGACTTCGTCTACGAAGCCCAATGTCGAAGCAAACGCTGTGTTTCCAAGGCTTTTTGGTTGGTGCAGGATTTTTCGCAGGGCCGGCAGGAGCCCAGTTGTCAGAGACGGCGATCACGTCGCGCGCCGCGTCGCCGTCCGCGTCGCCAGCACCTCGGGCAGCGGATACTCGCTCACGGGGATTCCCAGTTGCCGCAACTCCTGCAACCGGCGCCAGCCCCGCGTCAACAGATCCTCTCGTCGACGGACGTCCTCGGCATCGAGATTCTGCTTGGCAAAGGGTCCTTCGACGATGACCGGCTCAAATTGGGGATCGACGATGAACTGCGCATCGATCGGGTTGCAGCGAATGTGTCGCTCGGGTGTCGATAAGAGAGCACGCGAGTCGATCGCCCCCACGACAAACCGCAGGTACAAGTCACTCTCGGTGACGTCGTGCACCTCGTCGCCGCAGACGTCGCACAGATAACCCTGCTCGCAGCGCGCCATATCAATTCGACCTCAGGCCCAGGGCAGCAGGGCTGCCCGGTGCACGGCCCCGACGTCCTGCTCGCGAAACGCTTCGTCGATCGCCGACAGCGGGTACTGATGCGAGAGCAGCTTGTGGAACGGATACCGATCGGCCCGTGTGCTCAAGAGTTGCAGCGCCTTCTGCAAACTCTGCGGTCGGTACCACATCAAGCCCAAAATTGTCTTGCCGCCGTGGATGATCGACGCCGGATTGAACTGGCAAGTGAGCTTCTGGTTGATGTTGCCGATCTCCAGGTAAACACCGCCGCTGCAGAGCATCTCGATCCCCTCGGCGACCACCGCGGGGGAACCGACGAGTTCCATGACCGCGTCGGCTCCTTCGCCGTCGGTCAGCTCGCGGACGCGGGCGACGCGGTCCGCCGCAGTTCTGAATTCGTTCAGGTCGATCGTCTCGTCGGCGCCGAATTCGATCGCCAATTCGAGACGGGATTCGATCCCGTCGATGACGATCACCCGCGAGACGCCGCGCTCCTTCGCGACGGCCACCGCATTGATGCCGAGACCGCCTGCCCCTTGAATGACGAGCGAGTCCCCGGGGCCGGTGCCCGCGCGCTCCAGTCCGTCGATCACCTGCGACAACGCACAGTTCGCCGGGCCGGCAAGGACGTCCGGCACATTATCCGGCACCTTGAACACGGCCTGTGGCCGACGCACGTAGTAATATTGGCCGTAAGCCGCATTGAAGTGCGGCGGATCGGTCGGCGGCATCCGGTAGCGCAGCCCTTGCCGGCAGCGCGGCGTCGACCCCTTGCGGCAGCTCCGACACTCTCCGCAGGGACAGAAATACTGGTACGCCACGCGATCGCCGACGCGCAAGACTTCGCCGGCCCAGTCATGCGTCACGCCCTCGCCGATGGCCGCGATTCTGCCCACCATTTCATGGCCAAGCGACAGACAAAACGGCTCCGATTGGCCGCGCGACACATCGTAGTCGCCGCGCCAGACGTGCAGATCGCTGCCGCAGACGTTGGCCATCCGCACTTCGACCAGAATCGTGCCGGGCTGCGGCTGCGTCACCGGGAATTCGCGCAGTTGAAACGGTTTGCGAACGCCGGTAAATGCCGCGACAACCCCGGTCTCATTCATGATTGGGCACTTCGCTGACCGCGGGTCCAACCGGCCGAGAAGGCTCAAACCGCAGTCCGATCAGGCGTTGAAGAATCTGGGGGAACTTGCCAGAATTGGGCGCCGATTTCGCCCCCGATTGTCCAAAAAAGGGCGGATTCTCCCGAAACCTGGCCGTACCTCGCGGCACGAAACCGACCTCCATGAGCGCCAAACGAAAGGCCGTCTTCGGCTGTCCGATCGCGCACTGAAACAACGACTTCCGCCGCCGACACTCCAAAGAAATGATCGCAAATGTCGCTGAATGAAGCCACCCTCACGCGGCAGCTTGGCCGCGCCAAAGAAGACCTCTTCGCTTGGAACAAAGCGCTCGAAAAGAGCGGTGTCCCCTCCGCCGAACGCCGCAAGAACGCAAAGTGGCGGCATCTGAATGCCGCATGCAATACGATTCGCAACCGCTTGAAGGCAGTGGAAGCGATCAAGATCCGCGACGAAGAAGCCGTCAGGCACAAAGCCGAAAAAATCGCAGCCGCGGCTGCCGAAAAGGCCGAACCGAAGAAATCCGCGAAGCAGCCAAAAGTCGCAGCCAAGGGAGCCGCCGGCGGCAAGAAAGAAAAATCCGCCGAGCCCAAAGAAAAAAAGAAGAAAGAGGAGAAAAAGGAAGAATAACGAGCCCGCGGCCCGCACTTGTCTGCCGCGGATCTACAATTGAGACGATGGTGGCTGCCTTGCGCCACCGTTCCGGAGAGATGACAGAGCGGCCGATTGTGCGGCACTGGAAATGCCGTGTCTCGGGAAACCGGGACCGGGGGTTCGAATCCCCCTCTCTCCGCTTGATGAGGCCGCGTAACTCGCGGCCTCCTTTTGTTTTACGCCGACGCGTTTGCCAAAAATGCTGCACAACTGTTGCTGCAATCCATTGACCATTCGGCGTTTGACAAAACTGCCCTGGTCCCAAAGCGACGCAAGAGCGCAAGATGCCAACGCGATTCAGACGCGCGGAACGTGCCCATCGGTAGCGGCTTCGGTCGATGTAACCGACGCGCGCAACGCTCCCGACTCTAACGATTGGCGATTCCGAGAACTCGATCGTTTTTCGGCGTTCGCAGAAAACGCTTGAGTTTGCGAGACGACGCCGACCGGCCAATTTTCCACGGCTGCAACCCGAGCTAATTCTTTTTTCGTGGATGCACTTCATAGGGCAATGTGCTTGTCATTTCTTTTTCAGCTCCCAACTTCCGATCAGATCGAGAACCGAAAAAACCACGGCAGAAAAGTTCCCGGCCGCGATCGGCCTCGATTTGTGACGGCGACAATCGCCGAAATCGTCAAGGCGCGTATTCTTCGTGACAGCCGCAAGACCGCGGAAATGGTTGTTTTTTGAAGCCCGCGGAAATCTTTTGAGTTTTTGGAAATCGTTGCTAAGCGACACTCGCAAGAGCATCTGCGCGCATCAGGCGTTGAGAATTTTCAACGCGGCGGTCAAGCCAGCCCATTGGATGGCGTCGTTGTCGGCGAGGTTGTCGCTCGTCGTGTTCTCGGCAAGCGTGTCGTTCGTCCCTCCCGGCAGCTCCGCCTGCGCGGCATCGAGTGGGTCCGCCTGCGGGACCGCGGACGTCGGCAAAGACTGAGTCGGAACCGTCGCCGTCGAAGAGCTCTGCGCGATTACCGGTGGGGTGGCGGTCGTGCCGGCGTCACCGATCGGAGTTGCAGGTGCGACGGAAGGTGTCGTAGCAACCGGCGCCGCGTTGGACACAACCAGCGTGAAGGCTTGAGCCACGGATTCGCCCGCGTTATTCGTGGCGGTGAAGGTCAGCGTGTAGCTCTTTGCCGTTCCCGCCGCCGGCGTTCCGCTCAAGACCCCGGTTGTCGTGTTGAATTTGAGTCCCCTGGGCAAGGTTCCCGACTCCAGGAACGTGGGAGCCGGGAACCCCGTGGCCGTCACGGTGAAGGTACCGCTCTTGCCGACAATGAATGTCGCCGTGTTCGGACTCGTGATCGCCGGAAGCTGGTCGATCGTGAGCGTGAACGTCTGGCTGGCAGGCGTGCCGACGCCGTTTGTGGCCGTAAACGTAATCGTATACTTGCCGGCCGTCCCGGCCGCAGGCGTCCCGCTGACCAGGCCCGTTGCGGCATTAAACGTGAGCCCGGCGGGCAGAGTCCCATTCATAGTGAGGATCGGCGTCGGCGACCCGTTCACCGTTACGTTGAAATCTCCCGACTCGCCGATCGTGAACGTCGCATCCTTGCCGCTTGTGATTTTCGCAGCACTACTTGATCCGGTGACGGTGAGTGTGAAGCTCTGCGTGGCCGCGGTACCAACGCCGTTGGTGGCGGTGATCGTCAAAGCGTAGCTCTTTGCTGTCCCTGCAGCGGGCGTTCCGCCCAGGATGCCTGATGTAAACGTCAGCCCCTTCGGCAAGGAACCGGCCGTGATCGCGAAGGTTGGCGCCGGATACCCGATCGCGGTGACAGCGAAGCTCCATTGGTCGCCGACCGCAAAGCTGACTTTGTTCGGGCTGGTGATGGCGGGCGCCTGGTTGATGGCGAAGGTCACCGGCACGCTCTTCGTCGGCCCCGTCACGTAGTTGGAGTTCGTGCTGCTGAAGGCCGCCACAACCGTGTAAGTGCCGGGATTGCTCGGCGCTGTTGATGTGCCGGTGCCGCTCACCGTGCTCCCCACGTAGTAGGTGAACGCGGAGCTCCCGCTGACGGCGGCTCCGCCAACTCCAGTCGCCGTGGCTTTCGCAGGATAAGGATTGCCGTTGAAGACTCCGCCGGCATCGCTGACAGAGACTGTCGGCGTGGCCTGGCCGATCGTGAACGTCGTCGAATTGCTGGCGCTTGTGTAGTCGGTGCTTCCTGCAAACGAGGCGACCACCGTGTAGCTGCTGGCCGTGCTGGGCGCACCGGAGAGCGGCGTGCCGCTGGCCGTCGCTCCGGCATAATACATGAACGTGAGGCCCGCGCCTTCCAGCGTGCTGCCGGGCGTGCCGTTAATTCCCGCCACGGCCCCGGTGGCCGCGAACGAGTTGCCGTTGTAGGTGCCGCCCTTGTCGCTCACGGTCACAGTCGGAGTGGCCTGGCCGATCGTGAACGTCGTCGAATTGCTGGCGCTCACGTAGTCGGTGCTTCCAGTAAACGAGGCGACAACCGTGTAGCTGCCGGCCGTGCTGGGCGCACCGGAGAGCGGCGTCCCACTGGGCGTCGTTCCGGCATAATACGTGAATGCGAGGCCTGCTCCCTCGAGCGTGCTGCCGGGCGTGCCGTTGATTCCCGCCACGGCCCCGGTGGCCGCGAACGCGTTGCCGTTGTACGTGCCGCCTGCATCGCTCACGGTGACAGTCGGAGTGGCCTGGCCGATCGTGAACGTCGTCGAATTGCTGGCGCTCACGTAGTCGGTGCTTC
>DASPSM010000604.1:0-5654 GCA_035623955.1 Planctomycetaceae bacterium | reverse complement strand
CTGATTGGCGACTTGGTCGTGGGAGTGATCGGGGCCGTGCTCGGCGGCTACCTGTTCGGAGCCTTGGACATTCATATCGGCGACGGCCTGATCGGCGGCCTCGTCACGGCCACGGTGGGGGCGATCGTGCTGCTGTTTTTGATCCGCTTGATCAAGCGCGCCTGACGATCGCTGGCGTCTCAGCGCATCGGCCGCACCTCGGTGTCCTCGGAGGTAGCCGTCATGAGCTACGACCTCTTTTTCCGCGGACGGAACTCATCCGCGCAGCTTCCGCTCGAGGAGTTTCGCGCGTACTTCAAGAAGCGGCCGAGTGTCGAGGTCGAGGACGCGCAGGCCTGCTACTCGAACGAGCGCACCGGCGTTTACTTTTCGTTCGACTATGGCGAGACGGAGGGCGACCCTGACGGGCGGCCGCATTTGCCGGTCGCCTTCAACGTCAATTTTTTCCGGCCGCACACATTCGGCCTCGAGGCCCAGCTCGAAGTGGCGCGGTTCGTGAAGCACTTCGACCTGACAGTCGTCGATCCGCAAACCAACGGCATGGGCGAAGGGGAGTACTCGAAAGAGGGATTTCTCCGCGGTTGGAACGCGGGCAACGAGTTCGCCTACCGCGTCCTGGTCGAGCGCAACCCGACCGCGAATTATGCTTCCCTGCCCAGCGGCCAACTCGAAGCGGTTTGGGCGTGGAACTATACGGTCCCCCGGCGGCAACGAGACCTTGGCGATCAGGTGTTCGTGCCGCGGGTCTATTTCGTCGCGATGGCCCAGGGCCCGCCCCGGACGATGCTCGTGTGGGGCGACGGTATCCCGATTCTGCTGCCCGAGGTCGATCTCTACCTGATTCCCCGTAAACAGCTGGCCCCCAAGCCGTTGCCGGCCTCCGCCAAGTCCGACACCGTCCTCGTTTCCCGCGCCGAGCTGGCCGGTGTTCTCTCGGACTTCAAACACAGAGCCGACGCGCTTGCCTGCTGTGAACTCTTCTATGAACACACACCCGCCGAGATCGTCGACTTCGTCCGCTCGGCCAAGAAGCCGGCAGAGGACCCTCAAATGCTCGCATTCGATCAGGTGCTCACTCGCGAGCTGCTGGAGCGCGCGCGAAAGCCTCGCGCCTGAGTCTCAGCTCGCGGTTTTGCCCGCCTGGCTGGCGGGGGTTAACTGCCGTGCCGGACGCCGGAACAGGAGCCAGAGGCCGCCGATCGCCAAGGCGATGAACGGCGACCAGGGGACGAGGGCGACGGCGACGAGCGCGGCCGTCTGCAGGAACGCGAGCAGATTCTCCGCCGATCCGTGAAACGTGCGGGAGACGCTGCTGGCAAACGTGGGCGATTCCGGCGGGACGTATTGCCGGCGCTCGCTCATCACGATGTCGACGGTCGTGAGCGCGACCTGGTTGTCCCAGAGTTTGACCGCCCCCTTGAGTTCCTCGAGCTCGGTCGTGACGCGGCCCAGTTCTCGCTCGGCCTCCAAGAGGTCGCTGATTTTGCCTGTCTGCTCTTTGATGATTTTCTGCAGGCGTTCGACCTGGACCTTCTTATTGTCGATGCGGACCTGGTAATCGAAGTATTTTTCGGTGATGTCCTGAGAGTCGACCTTGTCCTTGAGGGCTTCACCGATCTTCGCCACCTGCTTGAGAAAATCGGCGAAGCCGTCCACCGGAATTCGCACCCGCCAGGTTCCAGACCTCGGGAAGTGGGGATTGCTGTTGACGTCCGATTGAGCCACGAGGCCGCGGTGGTCTTTGACGAGGGTGTCGAGCTTCTCGATCGACTCCGTCAGGTTCTCGACGACCAGGTCGATGCTGGCGTTGTAGATGACTTTGCGGCGGCTCGGCTCGCCGGACGCCGGCTGCTGCTGTTGCGGCCTCGGTCCCTCCACAGTTGACGGGACCGTTGCCTTTGCCGTTGGTCCACCAGCTTCCGAACAACCGATGGCCAGCGACACAAGGCGAAGAAAAAAGCTTTCATCGAATGGGCCCTTGCAGAGAGAAAATACAGAAACGGGAACTGCTGCGCAGCACCGAGAGCGCCGGAAACCGCGACGACGAGTGCGCAATCGCCTCGGAATTTCAGACGATCCCTCTAATACGACGCGGCCGGCCGCTCTCCTTATTCCTCGAAAAGTGGATTCGAGCCGGAAAAGCGCCGAGCCTGCCGTCATTTTGTGAGTTTGCTCACCCGCGTGATCAGCTCGTTGGAGGGGAGACTCGGGTCGAGCACCTTGCGGGCCGACTCGACTCCGACGACCGGCAGCCGCGACGGGTCGAGCCGCCCGATTTGCACCAGCACGGACGCCTGGTCCCAGTAAATCCTCTCGCACACGATGTCGTCCCCGCCGAGCTGCACAACGACGACGGTGGGAACGTCGACGTGGCGGCCGGTGGGAGGGACGCCGGGCAGCATCCAGTCCATCTCGATGTCGTGCGTGAAGCTGAAGATGATCTCGTCGATCACACGTTCCTGACCGACGGTCCGGCAAACGGGCGTGATGCGGGTGTCGGCGGGCATTTTGGGGATGAAATGCCGCCCGTAGAACTCCAGCATCTCGTCGCGACCACGGCCGCCGGTCATGACCGGCACATGGTTCACGTAGTTATCGTCCGACATCGTGTTGACGGTTCGGGCCGCGTCGCGGTCGGTGAACTCGTAGCGCATGTGCCGCTCCCAGAGTTCGATCAAGTGACGCTCGTTGGGCGTGAACGGGCCTTCCATCGTCGGCTCCTCCAGGAGAGTAGAGCGCAAAGCGTTTTGCGCGTGAGGCTACCCTGACGGGCTTCGCAGCGTCAACAAGCGAATCGGACGCCGCCAGGAGCCCCCGCAAGAAGGGTGGCGCGACTACGAGCTTACGAGTTCAAGGAACCGCATCGCGAACTTCGGCGCTGTTCCCGAATCTTCGTGCTTGAAGAAAACGTAGGCCGTGTCCCACTTCTGCGATCTGGCTTTGTCGATCCACTCGACGAGCCGCTGCTTGGAGTATTCCTCGCGGCGCAGGCGGAGCATGCCCCAGGGTGCGGTGTTGATCAGCTCGGGAGCGGGCAGGTCTTCCGAGTCGGCGACGCACAAAACGCACGACTTCGAGCGCAGGCGGTCAAAGACTTCGTCGTCGAACCAGCTCTCGTGCCGAAACTCGAAGGCGACCGCCGTGCCGGCCGGAATGAGATCCAGAAAGCCTCCGAGCCGCGCGACATCCTTCTTGAAATTCGGCGGCAACTGCACCAGGAGAGGCCCCAGTCGCCCTTTCAAGACCGATGCCACCTGCAAAAATCGCTCGGTTGGATCTTCGACGTCTTTTAATCGCTTGAAGTGCGTAATGGCCTGCGGCGTCTTGAGCACGAACCGGAAGTTCTCCGGCACTTGCGTAGCCCACGATTCCAATACGCTGGGGGCCGGCATGCGATAAAACGTGTTGTTGATTTCGACCGTGGAGAAACGCTGAGCGTAAAAGCTCAGCATCTCCTTCGCAGGCAGTTTCTCCGGGTAGAAGGTCCCCTTCCACTCCTTGTAGCTATAGCCGCTCGTTCCGACGAAGAACTGCATCGGGAATCGCCCACGGAATGGTCAGTTGAGCCGCAAGCACCGGAACCAATCCATTCTGCGGGGCGCGACAGGTCGTCGCAAGCGCTTGCCGGAATTAAATTCGCACGCGTGGCGAGAATTGGCGACTACTTCGTCCCAATCCGCTGCACCAGTTCCATCACTTCAATCGGGACGGCCAGCACCACCGTGCTCGACAAAGTCGGCCCGAGTCGGCCCGAGCCCGCCGATCGTCTGCAAGGTCCGCAGCTGCATCGCTCCGGGGCTGGCGTTCATGGTCGCCGCAGCCGCCGCCAGCTGATCGCCTTTCGCCTTGGTAATCGTCGCGCGTTTTTCGCGCTCGGCCGCGGCCTGCCGCGAAATCATCTTCTTGAGATCTTCCAGCAGTTCGACGCTCTCGCTCCCATGCTTTCGGGCGGCGTCTCTTTGGTTGAGCCCGCGATCTTGAATGCACCGGCAGGGAGTGGGATAATTTAGCTAGAGACGCAACGGAGACCCATAAGGGGCTTAACGCGAGCCATTGCCGTGATCGAGGCGATGGCTCTTGTCGTTTTGAAACATCGCTCGCGAGGCCTCGGCTTCGTGCACAACACAGCTAACGGCTTTCTCCATCACCCTGCCGATGAACAGGGGTTTTGAGATGTCAGTGCGAGTGGTGCAAGGAGCCTGGAGGGCAGATCCGCGAGGGGGCGAGATGCGGGATTGAACAAAGCCCTGGCGACAGCTGGCGAAGTTTTCAAGGAGTGTGTTTCATGAGCCTTTCCTGGATCACCGCCTTCGGGTCGGCCACACCTGCTGCACAGCCGACTCCCGGCGCAGCTGGGAACTGAATTGGGACAAAGACGATGCGGCTGATGATCTTAGCGATCGTTCTGACAGTGTTGTCGGGGGTCGTGCAAGCAGCGGATGCGCCGCCGGCGCTGCCACGCTATCAGTTCACTGTCGGCGAGGAGCTCAACTACCGCGAAGATTGGCAGCAGCAGGTGATGCAAGCCGGTCATGCGACCGAGAAACCGCGTCCCGTCCGCGCGGGGCCCTGGCAGGTCTGGGTGGTCGACAAGAACCGTGACGGGAGTTGGCGGCTGATCATCAGGCACGATCTTCTGCTGCATCGACGACCCAAATCTTTCGTCAACAGTGTGCTGGGATACTGCGATGTCTTTCCCGACGGCCGTGTATTGCCCAACGAGACGTTGGGAAATTGGGGGCAGTTCCCATTTTTGATCGATCCCTGCGGGCTCTTCATTCCGTTGCCGGCAGACCAACCGGCGATGGCCAAGGGGTGGTCCGCACCAATGCCGGGCTGTGCGCTGCCGGAGCGCGGCGAGCGGATTTTCAAATGCTCGATCGACGCCTCAGCAGCGCGCTGCGAGGGTTCCCTCGTGATCAACTGCACCGAGCACGATCCAATGCACGCGATGTACGACGAAACGGAGACCCGCCGGTGCGTCTTCAGCGTCGCGACAGGTCGATTGCTCGAGTACGCCCGCGAATCCGAGGAGACCGGTTCTCGGAAGTTGAAAACACGCATGCACCGTCAGGGGAGTTTCAAGCTCGAGTCCGTCGGGCACAGGCCGCTGCCTTGGATCAAAAAGTTGAAACAGGAGTCGGAGAAACTCTTCCTGGTCAAGACCGAATACGATCGACAAACCGCGGAATGCCGTCGCACTCGAACTTGGAAGGAATGCAAGGCGCTGCGGACTCAGATGCGCGATCTCGTGATTACCGCTCAGAAGTCAGCGGCGTTGGAGCCAGTTCAAGAACAGTATGCCGCATTTCTGAAAATCGTCGATCTCGACGACGAGGAATGTCTGAACGGCGCGAGACTGAGGGAGTTCCTCTATTCGAGGGCGCCCGCGGACTGGGAGTTGACGGCCTTCGACGGCACGAAACACCGCCTGGCCGACTATCGCGGGAAGGTCGTTGTGCTTGATTTTTGGTTCGCTGGCTGCGGTTGGTGCATCAAGTCCTATCCGCAAGTGAATCAAATTGCCGCAAAGTATGCAGGTCAAGGCGTCGTCGTGCTGGGAATGAACACCGACCCAATTGAAGCACAGCCCTACGCACAGCAGGTCATTCGCGACATGGATCTGAAATTCACGGTCTTGAAGGCCAGCCCCG
>DASPSM010000581.1:0-2147 GCA_035623955.1 Planctomycetaceae bacterium | reverse complement strand
CACTGGCGGACAAACGCCGGTGTCACCAGAAACGGCTGATGACCCCTACCGGAAGGCGTGCCTTCGGGTGGGGGATTTTTTTTGGTTCCGCGAAGGTCGCGTCACTTTCGGATTGAGTGTCTCAGGCTGTTCGATTCCGGAGGAGCAATGAGGGACCTGATACAATCCACTGCGACGTTTCTCACGCCGTACGTTGCCATCGGAGTCGCTGCCTCGGTGGGAGCGGTTTTGCGTTATGTCGTGGGGGTCGCCTGCGGGCGGCTGTTCGGGACAGGGTTTCCGATCGGCACGTTTGTCATCAACATCACGGCTTGCATTTTGATCGGCTGGTTTCTGACGATCATCCAGAGCCGCACCGTTTCCGACACCGTCCGCATTGCCGTCGCCGTGGGTTTCATCGGCACCTACTCGACGTTTTCGACCTTCGCCTACGAATCGAGCGCGCTGCTGGAAGAGGGGGCGGGGATCAAGGTGATCGTCTACATGCTCGGGAGCCTGATCGGCGGAGTCGTCGCCGTGCGGCTGGGGATCGCGCTGGCCGGTCGCTGAACCAGGAAGCTTGAGGCGGCAATGAGCCTTCGCGGCGAACAGGTCCTGCTGCGGGCCTACTTGCAGAGTGCGGATCGGGCTCCGCACACGCCCACGTTCGAGCGGTTGGTTCAGGCGGCGCGGAAGCAGCACTTTGCCGGAGCAACCGTGCTCCGCGGCATCCTGGGATACGGTTCGCACGGCCTGATCAAGGCGTCGGCGTGGAGCCTCGTCGCCCATGTGCCGGTGATTGTCGAAATTGTCGACAGCCCGGAGCGAATCCTCAGCTTTGTCGAGGGACCGCTCGAACAGCTCATGGTCCACGGCATGGTGACGCTGGAACGCGCCAACGTGATGCTCTATCGCGACCGCCGGCACGACGAGCCCAACAATCTGGCCCTCGGCGGTCTACTCACGCCTTTGTCCACGCTACCCCGAATCGCAGAGAGGGGACGCATGAAAGTCAACGAGAACGGCATTCTCTTACGGATTTTTATCGGCGAGTCGGACCGCTTCGCGAATCAGCGACTCTACGACGCGATCGTCGGCAAGGCGCGCGAACTGGGACTCGCCGGGGCAACGGTGCTGCGCGGCACCGAAGGTTTTGGGGCGCACAGCGTGGTCCACAGCACGTCCCTGTTGGAGATGTCGACCGACCTTCCGATCGTGATCGAAATCGTCGACACCGAAGAGCAGGTCAAGCGGCTCTTGCCGCACCTCGAGGAAATGGTCCAAGAGGGGATGATCACGATGGAGTATGTCGTGATCATTCTCTACCGGGATGGAGCGCCCGAGGAGACCGCGACGCCGTGACCTCGATTTGTAGGGTGTGTCAAGCGAGCGAAGCGAGCGCGGGCACACCATCTTCGCTTCTTTTCAGTCAGGTGCGTACGATCCCGGAGGCCCTCAGCCCGGCCCTCTCCCATCGGAATGGGAGAGGGAGCAAGAGGCGGCCGGCGTCAGTGAGGCTGCCGTGGTAGCGCGACCGATTCGCTCAGTTTTTGCAGGATCTCTGACAGTTCGGTCGCGAGCGTCTCTAACTCGCCCTCGGCTTCCGGCGTGAGTTTGCCGCAGCCGCGCATCGAGTTGGCCCGCAACTCTTCGACCGACAGCTTGGCGTGAAGGCAGGCGCTGTGTGCCGCCCACAGGGCGCTGACGTTCCGCGGAGGCACGGCGATTTGATGGCTGGCGAGAAAGCGGCCCATGACAGCCCGCAGCCGGCTCAAACAGTCGACCGCCGCCTTGTGCTGCTGCGGCTGGGCGTCGAGCACGAACTCGGAAAGGGGCGACTCCGACTCTGCCGGCTCGAGCCGCGAGACCGCCTCCGAAATCAGCTCGTCGACGTGCCGAAAGGTGGTCAGCACGCGACGCTCGTGGTTGGGTTGTAACAGGCGGTCGCTCATCGGACGCTCAATGATTCTCGCGAAAGATTCCAGAAGTCAAGTGCCTCGGCCCGCTGGGGAGCGTTTCGGTCGCCCTGTCGGCGGAACGGGCGCTCTTCTTCGAGCATCGCCCCCTTTTCATTCGGCCGCCGCATCGATTACCGTACGTTGTGCACAGTCTCGATGCGGCAAGTCACAGCCGCATAACCCGATCTCTGACGAACCTCCGTGGTCAAA
>DASPSM010000578.1:0-4308 GCA_035623955.1 Planctomycetaceae bacterium | reverse complement strand
CACTGTGATAGCCCGCCGAATTTCGCGCTCCCCAGTCCACCAGCACAAAACCGGCATCGCCGATGCGAGCGGACGTCGGCCGGGCATGGGGCAAGGCGGCTCGTGGGCCGACCGCCACAATCGAGTCGAAACCGGCCTGCTTGGCCCCGAAATGCCGCATTGCCCGCTCGAGCTCGTTGGCAGCCTGCTGCTCGGTCATTTCGGGCGACAGCGAGGCCTTAAGGAGTTGGAAGCCCCGCTCGGCTTGCTGAATGGCCGCCCGGATTTCCGCGATCTCGTCGTCATCTTTGATCACTCGCAACGTTTCGACCAGGTCGGCGTGCGGGACTAATTCCAGTGATTTGACCGTCTGTGCAAGTGCTTGCCATTGGGCGTACGACGTGGTGCCGCTCTCGAAGGCGAGCTTCTTCAATTTGGAACGCGAGACGACTTCGCCCACGGCGTCGGTAATCGTCTTTGTCCGAGGGCGAATGTGGACATCCAAGCCGGGACACTCTTCGGGAATCTGGGTCTCGAAGCGGCTGTCGCTGACCAGCACGGTCGAATCGCGGCCGACGAGCAGGAAGCTGTCTTCTCCGGTGAAGCCAGTCAGGTATCGCACGTTGACCGGCGAAGTCACCAGGAGCGCATCGGCGCCGGCCGACTTCAATCGCCGCAAAAGACGATCCCGTCTCAGCGGGGGACGGTCGGTGCGAACAGCGCGATTCACGGTGCGTGATGGGATAGGATGGCGCTTTCGTCAAAGATCAGGTGATTCACGACCGTCCGCTGATCGGACGTGTAAACGACATGAATCTTCCCGTCGTGCGTCTGCAGGGCCGTCGGATAGGCGGCCGAATCGCCCGGCTTGTTCACGATGTTGCGTTTGTAGGGATAGGTTTTGTCGCCGTCAACCGAAATGGCGGCGGTCAAGGGCATCCGCGTGCTGCCGCCGTTGTCGTTATAGACCAGAACCAGGTGGCCATTTTGAAGCTTGATGAAGTCTGTGGCTGCATTCGGATTGGGAAACGCGGACTCGGTGCCGGCGCTCCAGGTGAATCCGCCGTCGCGAGATTCGGAGCGGACCAGGTGCCCACCCTCGCGTTGTTCATATCCCCCGCCGCGACGCGAGTAGGCCACCAGGTAGCTGTCAGTGATCTGAACGACCGAAGGCTGCAGGTTCCCAAACTTTGAGTGAACCAGATTCGTTGGCACCCATTCGTGGGTCCCCTTTTTTAGCCGGTAGAAGAGCGATGCCGTGTCTGGGCCGACGAACTCCTGGTCGTGCCCTGTCTCACGGTACGCAGGCAGGAGATAGTCGCCGTTCTTGAGCAAGATTGGCCGTGCCCGAACCATCGAGCCTTCCTCGAAAGCGAGCATGTCGGAGTCGGACCAGGTCTGCGCCCCGTCGCGAGAGATTTTGTATTTGATCCGCGAGTTCGACCAGGTCGGGCCGTAACGGACCACATAGAACAGCCACACGATGCCGTCCGGCGCCTGCCAGACGACTGCGTTCCCATCGGAGCGGAACGGCGTATCCGCGATGACGGCGGGCTTAGTCCAGTGGTCCGTGCCCTTCACGAGCCGCGAGCCGCGCACCCAAGTGTCGTCGCCGTACTCGCCCGAGCCGCCGTAATAGACGAGGTACAAATCACCGTTGGCAAGCTCCGTGAAGCAGGCCGGGTGCTTATACGGATCCGGAAGCTCTGGTCCGAAGACCCGCTCGTGGCGAATCTCGTCGCTGCCAAGCGCGGCGGGCGCGGCCAACAGGCGCCCGGAGACAAGCAGGCCGAGAGCGACAAACAGGCCGGTGCCAAATCTGATGATGCCAGATCTCACGCACAAGCTCCTGAAGGGGCGGCATTGATTCCTGTCTGGTTGACCTTCAGTTTGCCAGCCGCCGCGGACCGTGACAATTCAACGATCAGATTTGACGCCCGCTCCTGCGTGCGAGATCCTCAGAGTTGGCGTCCCTCTGGCGAAGTTGCGACCTTCTGCATGAACCTCGAGTTGAAGCCCAATCCGTTTGACTCTCCCGACGGCCCAAATACGGGCGGTCCGAGACGTTCAAGACTGGACGGTTTGCCGTCCTGGCTCGTATTGCTCGTTCTTGCGGCATGCGCCCTCGCCCTGGCGGCGGCTCATCTGCCGGCAATTTTCAAAAAGCTCGGGTTGTTCGCCATCGCTTACGGTTTGATTGTGGGGCTGGTCGCGGCGTGGCTCAGCCAGTTTGCTCCACGGCTCCGAGAATCGCGATGGCTCGGGGCGGCAATCGTCTTCCTGATCGCGCTTGCCGGACAGGTTGGGATCACCGCGGAGTCTTATCGGATCGATCGGTCCGAACGAGAACGCCGCGAGCGTTCGGACCCAAAACAAGCCCTCGCGCGGAGACTGATCGAGTCCGCCAACGAGCCCACCGACCCGAAGTCCCAGGCGCCGTTCGACGAGTTTCGCCGCAGCTACGGTGACCGCGGCTCGTCGTTCGGCGACTTTTTGCAGTTTCGCGTTTCGGGAATCGGGATTCAGTCGCGGCTTGGGGCCGAGGTGTTTTGGGGGGTCGAGATTGGATTGGGAAGCCTGGCAGCCGCCTGGGTCGTTTTTCGACACTTCGGGCGGGCGCGTGCTGATGGCATGACGCCCCGTGGCTGAGTTTGACGCCGCGACTGGCGCCGCTAAGCTGGAAGGATGACCCTCAAGCCGCCGCACCCGCAGCCGAATCTGGGAAAGGCGAACATGATCGTGGGAGTCGGCACGGATATCGTGGAGATCCCGCGCATCGGCAAGATGATCGAGCGCCACGGCGAGCATTTCCTGCAGCGCGTCTATACCGACGAAGAGATCCGCTACTGCCAGCGACGCAAAGAGTCGTTTCAGCATTTCGCGGGGCGTTGGGCTGCCAAAGAAGCCGTGATGAAGACGCTGGGGACCGGCTGGACGCGCGGCGTGGGCTGGCTCGATATCGAAGTGACCACCAAGCGATCGGGGCAACCGCTGATCAACATTCGCGGGACGGCCCGCGAAATCGCCAGTCACCTCGGGATCGGCGAAGTTCTGATTTCGATTTCACATTGCCGCGCCTACGCCATGGCCACGGCCATTGCCCTCGCCCAGCGACAATCCGAAAACGGGAAGTGAAGGAGATTCTCGGCACATGCACCTGGCAAACCGCCTGGCGGAGTATGCGGCGAAGTTGCGCTACGAACAGCTCGACGCGGCCACCATTCACGAAGTCCGCCGCCGTCTGATCGACTCGCTGGCCTGTGCGCTCGGGGCGTACGATGCCGGCGCCCCTTCGGTGGCCCGCCGCGTCGCGTCGCGAGCCACCTGCCAGCCCGGCGCCAGTTTCCTCGGCGGGCGCAACAAGACCGTGCCCCCCCTGGCCGCGTTTTGCAACGGCATCCTGTTTCGTTATCTCGACTACAACGACACGTACCTGTCGCTGGAGCCGGCCCACCCGAGCGACAATTTCGCTGCCGTGTTGGCTGCCGCCGAAGCGGCCGGTGCCGGGGGCAAGGAGATCATCACGGCGGCGGTGCTCGCTTATGAAATCCAGTGCCGCCTCTGCGACGCGGCGTCGATCCGCAAGCACGGCTGGGACCACGTGACCTACGGCGCCTTTTCGACGGCCGCCGCCGCGGGAAAACTCCTTAAGTTGAATGCCGAGCAGATCACGCAGGCGCTCAACCTGGCGGGCACGCCCAACGTGACGCTGCGTCAGACGCGAGCGGGAGAACTCTCGGAATGGAAAGGTTGCGCGTTTGCCAATGCGTCTCGCAACGGCGTGTTTGCCGCTTTGCTGGCCGCCGAAGGGCTGACCGGTCCCGCGCCCCTCTTCGAGGGTGAGATGGGGTTCTTCAAACAGGTCTCTGGACCGTTCACGCTGCCAAAGCTCGGCGGCGAGGCGGGGGGCGACGATTTCATGATCAAGAAGACCTCGATCAAGTTCTGGCCTGCCGAATACCATTCACAAAGCGCGATCCATGCGGCGCTCCAGCTGCGCCGCGACATCAAGGACCGCTCGAAGATCCAGTCGATCGATATCGAGTCGTTTGACGCGGCCGTCGACATCATCGGCAAAGACCCGGAAAAATGGCGGCCCAAGACGCGCGAAACCGCCGATCACAGCCTCCCTTATTGCACGGCTGTCGCTTTGATGGACGGAGACGTCACACTCGATTCGTTCAGCGAGAAGCGTCTGCGCGACGAGTCGCTGCTCGACCTGGTCGCGCGGATCAAAATCCACCGCAACTCCGACCTCACCGCGCGCTACCCTAAGGGAATTCCCAATCGCATCACCGTAACGCTGCAGGATGGCACGCAGCTTACGGC
>DASPSM010000563.1:0-3765 GCA_035623955.1 Planctomycetaceae bacterium | reverse complement strand
GCCGCGGCTTTCGCCGGAGCCGTTCCGGGCTTTTCCGCTCGGGCCGCGTTGCCGCTGGCGGCGCTGCGGACCGGCCGGGAAGCGCCGGGCGCGGGGCGCACCGGCCGCGACGGCAAGTCGACGTCGTCGTCGGCCGCGAAGGAGGGCAAGGTTTTTCGGTGCGTTTTTTGACGTCCGAGGTTCCACCACATTCCGCCGGCGGACGCCGCGGCCAGCGAGATGAATCCCAGCACGAGCCAGAACGGCGAGACGCTCGAGTCGGCCGGCGCATTAGCGGTTGTGGCCGCCGCGGGTCGGGGAGCCGAAGCTTCCGCGGTGGAGGGTTGTGTTTCGGGGGTTGCAGCCGGAGACCCCGGCAGTGCGGCATTCGCTCGCAGATCGGGTCGGGCTAGCGGGGTCGCCGGCCGACCGAGATCCTGTTCGATTTGCTGGTACAGTCCGTCGAGACGCTTCCAAGACTCTTCGCCGAGGTCCGAGGAAACCAGCGCGAAGGCGCGGATTTCCACCAGAGCCACGTCGAGGATCTTCGTGCGCATCGCCGGGTCCTTTTGCGCCAGAGCGCACTGCCGCCGGCAAGCCGGAATGTTGTACTGTGCGTCGAAATATTTCTCGCGCAGCTCACTATCCGGCTTGCCGCTAGCGAGAACTCGCTGCATTCGGGCGGCCAGCTCGCGCCATCCCCAGACCGCTCCGCTCCCGCCCTCGGAGTCGTGCAGGCCCCAGATCGCCGCGAGCGAGTGGCGCTCGGCCTCGTCGGTTTGGGACGCTCCCCAATCCTGAAGGATGCCCGCCGCGGCAAATTGCACCTCGAGCGTTTTGGGGCGCTCGGCGAGGACGGAGCGCACCGTCTCGAGGGCGTGCTCGTAATCGCCTTGCCGGCGCCGGGAGTTCGCCAGCCGCAGCTTGAGGCTGAGCGTGCGGTCCTTGGCCTCCGGTGACGTGTCAGCCGCCGTCTTCGCCAGAATCTGCTCGTAGGTGCTGGCGGCCTTTCCGAAATATTCGCGGGCCGCCGATTCGTCGTCGGAGATCCCGTCGCCCAGCCCGGTGTAGGTTTCGGCGATCCAGAGAAGCGAACCGTAAGACATCGCCTGGCTGCGCTTCGCCAGCTCTTCGAGAAACCGATCGAAAGACTTGCGGACCTCGATCAGCCGCTGGCGATCGTTCGAGGCGATCAGCCGGGCAATCTCTTTTTCGATCTCTTTTCCCAGCGAGACGTAAATCGCGGTGACTCCCTCCGCCCCGCCGGCGCCCGCAATTTTTTCCAATTGCTGCATTGCCTCGATCGCAGGCTCGACCTGGTGGCGGCCGATTTGCGCCCGGAGCAACGTTTGATAAACAAAGCTGGCGAAGGTCTTGTTCTTGATTCCGATCGTGGGTCGGGTCGCCTCGTCGTTGACTGCGATCGACGCCGTCACCGAATGGGGCGGGTCGGTGAGCAACTTGACCGCTTCGTCATAGTTGCCCAGGCCGATCTCGAGGTTGGCAAGCACCGTCTTTCCCGAAACGAGCCACGCCGGCGGATTGCCGGAGGCATCGGCCGGATCGCCCGCCTTGGCAATTCCATTGCGGAGGAATTTCTCGGCCAGGCCGGTCCATTCTTTGATTTGCGCCTCGCGCGACTGATTTTTCTGCCCGGTCTTTGGGGCGGAAAGCGCGGCACTCCAGTATTCGCGGCCGGCGCCGATTTGGGCCTCGGCATAATTCTCGGAATTCGCGGTCACGCTGGCGTACCACTGGGCGGCCTCCAGCGGCTGTTTCGATTGATCGTAGAATTCGGCCATGATGGCTCGTGCTTCGTTGGCTCGGTCCTGATCGGGCCAGTTGTGGATCAGAAACTCGGCGGTCGGCTGGGCGACGCGCGCCAGCACGAGGCGCTGCGATTCCGGACACGTTTTGAATTCCTGATCGACCGCCGCCAGAGCCAGATGCGCCGACTCGCGCGCCATGTCGACGTCCTGATCCTTCAGGCGGCGGGCTGCATAATCGCCCAGGACCAGGGCGGCGTCGTAGTTTTTCAGTTCATATTCGACGAAGGCGAGGAAATATCGCGCCTTGTTGAGGTCCTTGGCATCGCGGCGCGGATCGGCAGTCGCCAAGGCGCTTTGCAGCCTGTGCCGGGCCTCCTTGAGCTGTGTCTGAAGCTCCTGCTCGATCTTCGCCCTGTCGTCAGGAGCCGCGGACTCGAGCTTCTCGTGCAGGGCCTGGATCGCTTCGACCCCTTTGTTCGCCAAGGCGAAGCCGGAGACGAAGTCGCGGGCCTCGGCCCGTTTGCTGACCGTGTCCGTCCGCAGCCGGCCCATCATCGCCACGGCGGGCGCTTGAAACTCGCCCGTCACCCGGCTGACTTCACGCGCGTCGTCGGCCGCGGAGCGGAGCAAGCGGTCCCGATCGGCGGTCGTCGCGTCTTTGGCGGCAGCGAGGTGTTCGGAGGCGACTGCCCGCTGCCAGCGGATCGCCAGGCCCACGGGAGTCCGCAATCGATCTTTCGAGGCAGCCAGCCAGTTGGTTGCCTCGTTGACGACCAGAAAATCGTTCTTGCCCGGCTTCGAGTTGAGGCACGCCAGATGCGCTTGTGTCGCGTCGTCGCGGAGCTGCCTGATGAAATTGCTCGTCCCCTGTTTCTGCGAGAGTTCCTTGAAAATCCCCAGGGCCTCGGTGGTTTTGCCCATTTCCTCGAAACAGCGGCCCTGCCAGAATTGCGCCCTCAACCCGGCGCCCTGCGTTCGATAACTGACGATGATGCGATCGAACTCCTTGACGGCCCGTTCGAGCGTGGTCTTGTGCTCGTCGGACTTCGCGTCGTAGGTCAGCCCCTCCTCGAAGCTGCAGACGGCCAGCATGATCTGCGCGCCCATGTAGCTCGATTCGGCCTGGCTGCGGGCTTCGCTCGCCTTGGGGTCGTCGAGCCGCGTCTTGGGAAACTTCTCGTATTCCGTTTTCGAGCGGTCGTGGACCGCTTGGAAGATCGCCCGCGCCTCGTCGATCAGCTGGCGGGCCTTCTTCCGGGCGGTGTCGCGTTTGAAGTCGGCGTCGCGGGAAGTCACGCCCGCCATCGCGGCCCGGGCCTCGTCGAGATGGAGATTCGCGCGCTCGAAGTCGGCCGTCGAACGCAGCGGGCTTTCCGGATGCCGCTTGGCAAATTTCTCCAGCTCGGCCTCAGCCCGCTTCAGTTCGCGAGCTTGCTGGGCCGCGTTCAAAAGCGAGCGGGCCGCCTGGAGCTGCGTGATCGCCCGCTCGAAGTCGAGCGTGGTGGCCGTCTCGGCCGAGAGCTTCGGCTGAGCTTTGAGGCGGTCGATCTCCAGCAACGCGTATTCGTACAGACCGTGCTCGCGCAAACCGTGGATGAACTGCAGATCCAGCGAGGCCGCCTGAAGCGGCACGCGGAGGACGGCCACGAGGGCAATCGCGACGAGAACTTCCCCCACGGACGGCACGCGGAGATGGGTGGGACGCGTGGCGAAAACGAGCCGGCCTGGCTGCATGAGGCTTCCGTTGGGTCGCAATCGCGGAGACTTGAGAGGCGACGCATTCGGCGGACCCAGCGAACGCTCGCGTCGCGCTGGCTCAGCCAAACAGCTCAGCCCGAATTATATCGCAACTGACCGCGCCTAAGACAGCGGTGCAGGAGACGGATACGGGTGCCGCCGCGGGTTTGTACCGCTTTGGGTGCGACTGGAGGCAAGGGGCTTACAGGCCCGACGTGCGGTAAAGACCTTCGCCCATCGAGCCGCGTTGCGGCGGCTGCGCGGCCGGCGTCGGCGTGTT
>DASPSM010000551.1:0-6052 GCA_035623955.1 Planctomycetaceae bacterium | reverse complement strand
GCGCCGCGCGTCGGCATCAATTTCGAAGCAACTTTGATGGAGGCCTTACGGGGCTGCAAAAAACGCAAGCTGCTCGTAACGGATGGTTTTTCTCGAAGCCCCTTGGGCGGCCGACAATAGCCCAGCGATTCATCGCTGGGTCAGCGAGGTCCGTCATGACCTCTCATTTATCTCTCGAGAGCCCCAAGGGGCTTGCCCAAAAACGGGGACAGACCCCTGACCCGTTGTGGCTGGAAAGCGGGTTTGCCCTTCCGGTAGGGGGTCAGTCCCCGTTTTTGGGCAAAGCTGCCCCAAGGGGGCGACAGCTCTTACCCAGCGATGAATCGCTGGGCTATTTTCGGTTGTCCCCGTGGGACACCAGAAGCTAGGAAAGCCTTACGCGGCTGCGCAAAAGGGAAACTGCACTATTCGTCCAGGCCGATTCCGAACTCGTCGGGTTCGGTGTCGTCGATGGCCGGCAGCGTTGTCGCGGCAGCGGGTTCTTCGCCGCGGACGAGGTCGGGGGCGTGCAGCGCCGCTTCGATTGCCTTGTCAGTGCTTTCGGGATCGATCGATCGACAACAATTCGTGATCGCATCGGCCAGCTCGCGGAGGTCCTTTCGCCAGACCTCGGGATCGCCGTCCACGGGGGTGGTCTGGGCGAATTCATTGCAGAGCAGGATCAGCCGCAGCAGGTGCCGGAAGATGATCCCCTCCTGCCGCACGATCCCCTTCGAAGTAATCAGCTTGTTGAAGTCACCGCCGAATCGGAGGGCCTCGCCCGCGATCCAGACGGGCCGCGTCACCAGATCGTGCACTCCGGGGAATTCCGAGTCGAACAGGAGCCGGAGCTTTTCCGCGAGCGATGGTGTCCAGCGTTCTTCCCAGTTGAGGCCTTCGTCCTCGGACTTGTCGCGGAGCTGCTCGGCGGTCACGAGACCGCGCTGCATGAGCATGGCATCAAGCCGGTCACGAGCCAGCGGTCCGGGGGGCAGATCGCGCATTTGCGGAACGCGCACGTCTCGCAGGATCGACGTCGGCACTTCGAGCATGCTCTCGAGTGCCTGCACGCGCTCGTCCCGATCGGCAATGGCCAGGTGCTTGAGCAAAAAGGCCCCATAGACCGGATTGATGCTGCGGAATACGAGCAGCCTGGCAAGCTCCGGTGTCGGGTAAGCAAAACGCGGCTGATACACTTCGCGGACGGGCTCTGCATCCGGGCGCGCACCGAGAATTCGCGCCCCAGACGGCGTTCGTTGTTCGGCGCTCGGCGAGCGATCGCCTTCGCGCGCGGCTGTTAGCAGCGAGCCGAACGACCCCATGACTTGCGGCGCGGGGGCCCCCTTTGGAGCCGCCTCGCCGGCACTCGCTGCGCCGGGTTCCTCCGGTGGTGGAGGTTCGGGCTCGAGGCGGACGAATCCGCCGGCCCACAGCGACATCAGCATCCGCAAGAGCTGTTTTTGGCCTGCCTCGATGCGCGGGGCATCCATCAGCCGTCTGCGGACGACCGCGCGCAGCCGTTCGACGTCGGGCGAAATCTCCAGCAGATAAGCCAGGAGCCGCCAGGGGAGCTGCCCCTTGCTGTAGAGCTTGCCCGGAGGGGCGGTCTTCAATTTCTCGAAGTGGACGGCCTCCCAGTATTTTTCGGTCTTGCTCCGCGTCGGCATCTGCTTCTCGAGCTTCTTGCGGGCGCGGATCAGGAGCGGGTCCTTTGTCTGCTCGGGAATTTGATTGATGCGCTCTTTGAACCGCAGGATCTTGACGTCGTCCTCGTGGGCCAGCGCGTAGACGAATCCCTGCGTGTCGAATTGCGGCCGCCCCGCGCGACCAAACATCTGGTGAGCGCTGCTCGGATCGATCACCTCTTTCTTGCCGGGCGGACCTTTCACCAGCGTGGTGAGCACGACGGACCGCGCGGGAAGGTTGATGCCGGCGGCCAATGTCTCCGTGCAGACGCAGACCGACAGTAATTTCCGCTGAAACAGCTCCTCCACGATCCGCCGATATTTGGGCAGGATTCCCGCGTTATGAATGCCCACGCCGCGCTGCAGAATTTGTTTAAGCTTTGGACCGGCGCCTTTCGACCAGTCCTGCTTTCCCAGCTCGTCGACCAGGCGCTTCTGCTGGCCCTCGGCCAACAGACTTTTGCCTTTGAGCTGTTCGGCGACCGACCAGCACTCGTCGCGGTTGAAGCAGAAGACGAGCGCCGGGATCCTCCGCTGTGTGTCGTCTCCCTCCGCCATCTTTTCGAGCTGCTCGTTAAGCAGCTCATCGGGAACCCAGAGGTAGGAGAGCGGCACCTTGCGCTCGGTGCTCTGCACGAGTTGGACTTTGCGCTCCAGGCTCCGATTGAGCCAGACGATAAACTCGGCCGCGTTGCCTACGGTCGCCGATAGGAGCAGCACGCGAACATGAGGCGGAAGCAACGCCAGCGACAACTCCCACACCACACCCCGTTCGGGGTCGGCAAAGCTGTGGAACTCGTCCATGACGACGGTGGCCACGCTGCCAAAGTCGAACGCCGCCGGATGCAGCAAGCGGTTGAGAAGGATCTCCGCGACGACGACGAGAATTCGCGCCTGGCTGTTGACCGTACGATTTCCGGTCACCAGCCCGACGTCCTCCGCAGAAAATCCCCAGCGGACAGCGGCCGCCTGCATCTCGCGAAATTTCTGCTCCGTCAGTGCGATCAAGGGGGTCGTGTAGTAAGCAGTTCTACCAGTGTGCAGCGCCTCGAACAGAGCCGCCTCGGCAATCACGGTTTTGCCCGTCCCGGTCGGCGCACAGACCATCAGCCCCTCGTCGCTGGCGAACCAGGCGAGCAGCGCCTCCTCCTGCACCGGAAAGGGGGTGTAGGGAAGCTGATCGAGAAATCTTGCGACCAGCTCGTCGCGCGAAGGGGCTTCAGTCGCCATAGCTGGCAAGATTCTACGCATGGCTCGTGCGGCAGGGCCACTTTGAGCTTGCTAACCGGTGAGCGGGAATCCAGTAAACAGGCGGCTAGTCGGCAAGGAGTGGCTATGCTACAGAGTGTTGACGGAGACGAACAAACGGCGTTAAAAAGAACTGCGGGGCAGTACGCCGAGTCGTGCGCGGCTTGCGCGAAGGCTCGTGGGCTGCGTGGAAATATCCTGGCATGGCGCAGGTTACCTTACAGTTACTCGAAGGGCTTGAACGCGGCCTGATCTTTCGCAAGCTCGCCACCCCCGTCACCATCGGACGGGAGGATGAAAACAGCGTTCGCCTCAACGACGAGCGCGTGAGCCGCTTCCATGCGAAGATCCAGGAGGACGGCGGGAAGCTGATCCTCACCGATCTGGAGAGCACCAACGGCACCCGGATCAACGGTCATCCGATCCAGATGCGCGTGCTGCAGATCGGCGATCAGATCGCGATCGGCCGCTGCCTGCTCGTTTACGGCAGCCCGGAAGAAATTCGCAGCCGGCTGGCACAGCTGCTCGCGGAGGGAAGGGGGCAATCGGAAAGCACCGCCGAGGCCGTGCCCACCAACGGGGGCACTCAATTCGGCGTCGATCCTTACGATGACGGAACCTGCTTCGGAGGGGCCGGACAGCATGGCCCCGTCGAGCGCGAGGCCGATGATCTGTCGGTCGATCTGTTTCCGAACGGTCCGCCCGAGCCGCCGCGCGGTCTGCGGCCTCTGCAACGAGCCCAGGTCTCCGACGTGCTGGGATACTGCCACGAGCAGATCCGTCGCATCCTGCACGGAGCCGTCGAAGAGCCCGGCAACAACCCGGTCATGCGCGTCAGCTGGGCCGACTGGCAACGCCTCTTGCAGCTCGAGATGGACCTCGCCGTCTCGATGAAAAAAGTCGCCGACCCCGATTCATAGGGTTTGGGGGCTTTGCCCAAAAACGGGGACAGACCCCTGACCCGTTGCGGCTGGAGCGCTGGTTTGCCCTTCCGGTAGGGGGTCAGTCCCCGTTTTTGGGCGAGCTGCACACTTCAAAGTCCACGGCCGCGCGACGGTCAGTGGTTGTACTTAGCCACATCCAGCCGCTACCACCGGCGCGATCGTTAACGGCGGCTACCGATCAATCGGCCATCATTCGACAAACTCTGCGCCATTCGCGCAACGCATCGGACTGCCTGGCTTATAGCCAGCGGCGGTCAAAGCCGATCCGGCGGATTGGGCACCGTGAGATATATTCGCACGTGCACGTTGCGGCTTCCGACTGGAAGAGCGCAACGACGAGGCCCCATCCCCTCGACCGAGAGCACCGATGATCGATCCGAAGAAAATCCTGTCTTCGCCGCAACTCCCCACCCTGCCGTCGGTCGCGATGCGGCTGCTTGAGCTGGCCCGCGACCCGGAAACCGAATTCAGCGACGTCATCGAGGTCGTCAAATCCGACCCGGCCATCACGACCAAGATCCTCAAGGCGGCCAATTCGTCCTTCTTCGGATTCAAATCGCCCGTCACCTCGATCGAGCGCGCGGTGCCGCTGCTCGGCACAACGGTGGTGACGACGCTCGCCCTGAGCTTTTCTTTGGTCGATGGGGCGATGGCGTCGGGCTCGCTCGCGCAGCATTACACCGCTTATTGGAAGCAATCGATCGTGCAGGCGGTGGCGGCCGAAGTCCTGGCCGAACACTATGCCAAGACGCTTTCCAGCGACTGTTTTCTCACCGGGCTGCTGTTGGACCTGGGCCGGCTGGCGATCCTCAAGACGTTTTCCCAAGAGTATCTTCCCGTTCTCGTCGATTGGGAGTCGCAGGGAGGTTCGCTGCCGGAGGCGGAGCGCGCGCGGCTCGGAGTCGATCACGTCATCATCGGCGCAGAGCTGATGCGGAAGTGGAAACTGCCCGCGAAGCTGATTGACGCGGTCTTGCGGCACCACCAGCCAGCCGAAAAAATCCTGGCCGAGCTTGCGGATGAAGAAGCCGCCGGCGACCGCGTGATCGCTGCCGCGGCGGCGGTCGGCGATTATTTCTGCACGCGGGACCGGGGAGAGGCCCTGACGCGGATCGAACAGTTTGCTTCGGCTTTCTTTCACTTGGATCGACCTGCGATCGAGGAATACCTGGGAAAAACCCGGGAACGGATCGACCGTGCGGGACATCTGTTCTCGGTCTGCTTCAAGGATCTCGGCTCGTCGGTCGACTTGATGGCCGAAGCCAACGAACAGCTCGCGCAAGTCGCGGTCCGGGAGCATATGGCCAGCACGCGCGTCGAGATGCAGCGCGACGCGGCCGAGCACGAAAAGCAACAGCTGGAATCGAAAAACCAGGAACTTCAAGAGCGGGCCACCCGCGATCCGCTGACCAAGCTCTACAACCGCGCGTTCTTTGCCGAGGCGCTCAACGCAGCCATCAACGGGGCCAGCCGCTCGGCCGGACTGCTTGCGGTCCTCTTCAGCGACATCGATCATTTCAAGCGGCTCAACGATAGTTACGGCCATCAATTCGGCGACGAGGTTTTGGGCGGAGTCGCTCGCATCCACACCGAGGCCTTGCGCCGGTCCGACGTCGTGGCTCGCTACGGGGGAGAGGAGTTCGTCGTCCTGGTTCACCAGCCGAGCGAGAAAGGACTCGAAAAACTGGCCGGCCGGCTCCGCGAGGCGGTGGAAAAACATGAGTTTGTCTTTGATGGCAAACGAGCGCCCGTGACGATCAGCATCGGAGCCGCGATCGCGCTGCCCGAGCGGGAGCCGGGCGATCTGGCCTTGCGGCTGGTTGCCGCGGCCGACGAGGCGATGTACGAGTCGAAACACAACGGCCGCAACCAATTCCACGTGCGATCGTTGGTCGAAGCCAAGGATCGGCGGCTCGCTCAGCTCATCGCGCAGAAACGATTCAGCCGCTGGCTCGTGCAGAACGACATCTTCGACATTCCGACGATCTCCCGGGCCCTGCTCGAGACAGCGTCCGAGCGGCTGCGGATCGGGTCGTTGGCCCAACTTTTGGGACTGCTCACGCCGCAACAAATCGAAGCCGTCCGGGCCAAACAGCGGGAAACGGGAGAGAGATTTGGGATCAGTGCGATTGCCTGTGGATTTATCACCGAGGAACAGCTGGCGATTCTGCTCGCGATTCAAGCCGAGCCGCCCAA
>DASPSM010000544.1:0-3264 GCA_035623955.1 Planctomycetaceae bacterium | reverse complement strand
AGTCGTCCGTGCGCGCGGCTTTGTGCGGAGAGTTGGTCCAGCCGTACAACGCCCATTCCAACGGCGTTCCGTTGTGCCGGCGATCCTTCACGTCGACCGGCGCGCCGCGCTTCAGCAGCAGGCGGACGATGTCCGCGTGTCCTGCAAACGCGGCCCAATGCAGGCCGGTCGCTCCTGCCATTGGCTCGGTCATTGCGCTCACGTCGATCCCACGCGCTAGCAGGAATTCGACGACTTCGGTTCTGCCAAATTCACAAGCCCAGGCGAAGCCGGCCTGAATCTGGTTTTGTGTGGCCGGCGGACGCAGACTGCCGTCATCGTTGAAGAAACTCTTCACGACGTCGAGACGTCCGACGCCGGCGGCCCCTTCCAGGTCTAACCGGACACCGCGAATCGTCAGAAATTCGGCCGCTTTCCCACGCCCGTTACGCAGGCAGCCATTGACCGCGCTGTCTCCCCCTGGGCCATCGATCGCCGCGCCGTGCTCGAGCAAGAGCTCCATGAGCTCGAGCTGGACGCCCGCCTTTTCGGGGTGCCAGCTCGTGGCTGTCAAGCCGAGCGTTGTCGATCGGCCGCCATAGGCGTCCGATTCGGCGTTGACGTCAGCGCCGGCGCCGAGCAACAGCCTGGTAATCTCGACGATGTTGTGGGGCGTTTTCTGGCGGAAGTCCTCGACCCCGTTGGCCGAGACATAATGCAGCAAGGTCGATCGATGTTCGCGCGCCGAACGCGCTCGGACGAGTTCGGGATCGTCGGTCAGCCGCTTTTTGAGCGTCGCCAGGTCGCCGTTGACGATCGCGTCGACGGCCGATTCGAACTTCGACGCGGGCGAATTGGCCCTGGCGAGCGACTCGAGGTGTTTGGCGAACTTCGGCCAGCTCGCGAAACCGTGCTCGCGCGCGATGAAGAACTGAGCGTCGGCGAGGGCGCAGCGCTCGGCCCGTTCGTTGGTTTTCTTGAGCTTGTGCCAACGACGCGCGATCCCGTCGGCTTCGAACTGAAGTTGTCTGCGGAGCTCTGCCGTGATCTCGAGACCCCGCAGCCCGGCGAGCGTTTCGACCCAACGAGTGGCCCAGTCGCGAATTGCGGGCGCATTGCTCGATCGGCAGGCGCGCTGAAAGTCTTTGGCTAGCTTCTTGTATTGTTCGAGATTGGGGCGCGGAGGAAGAGGAAGCGCTTCCGACATACGAATCTCCTTTCATTGGAATGCCTGTCGGTCCGCAAAATCAGGCTGAAAGAAGGTTCGCAGAAACGCTTCGTTTCGATGGGTGGGCACGGCCCTTTCCGCGGACAGGATGCGCCCCTCGCGCTAGATCCATTTTGCCGCGAACTTCCGGCCGCGAAAAGTCGATTGGACCGCGCGAGCCCGGTGCCCCCGTCCGGTTCGTCGTTTCACGAGCAGGCTCTGTGGTATAACGATCGAAACGAAACGGCCCCGCCTTTCCCATTCGAACCGAACCCAACCGAAGCGCTTCCATGGACTACTTTCCCCAAGTCGGCAGGATCGCGTACGAGGGCCCCAAGAGCAAAAATCCCCTCGCGTTCAAGCACTACAACCCGGACGAAATCGTCGAGGGGAGGACGCTGCGCGAGCATCTGCGGTTCAGCGTTTGTTATTGGCACACTTTCCGCGCGACGGGGGCCGACCCGTTCGGCGCGCCGACTTTGCAGCGGCCGTGGGATGACGGCAGCGAATCGCTGGATAACGCGAAGCGGCGCGTCGACGCGGCGTTCGAGTTCATCTCGAAGCTCGGGGCGCCGTTTTATTGCTTCCACGACCGGGACGTCGCACCCGACGGGCCGACGCTGGCGGAAGCCAATCGCAACTTCGAGGCGATCATTCCGCACCTCAAGAGCGCCCAGGATCGCACGGGGGTCAAGCTCCTCTGGGGGACGGCGAATCTGTTTTCGCATCCGCGCTATCTGCACGGAGCGGCGACCAGCCCGAACGCCGACGTCTTCGCTTACGCCGCGGCTCAGGTGAAGCGGGCGATCGCCGCCACGCAGGAGTTGGGGGGCAGCAACTACGTCTTCTGGGGCGGCCGCGAGGGATATCAGAACCTCTATAACACGGACATGAAACGCGAGCTGGATCACCTGGCCCGCTTCATGCACATGGCGGTCGACTACGCGAAGTCGATCGGGTTTCGCGGGCAGTTTCTGTTCGAGCCGAAGCCGAAAGAGCCGACCAAGCACCAGTACGATTTCGACGCGGCGGCCTGCCTCAACTTCATCCGGCAATACGGCCTCAAGGAGCACGTGAAGCTCAACATCGAGACCAATCACGCGACGCTGGCCGGCCACACGATGATGCACGAGCTGGTTTACGCATCGATTCAAGGCGCCTTGGGCAGCATCGACGCCAATACGGGGGACATGCTGCTCGGCTGGGACACCGACCAGTTTCCGACCGACATCTACCTCACGACGCAATGCATGCTCGTGATTTTGGGGCAGGGGGGGCTCGCACCGGGTGGCATCAATTTCGACGCCAAGGTGCGCCGCGAGAGTTTTGAGCCGATCGATCTGTTTCACGCCCACATCGGTGGCATGGACGCGTTCGCTCGCGGACTCAAGATCGCGGCCCGCATGCGGGCCGACGGCGTGCTCACCGATTTCGTCAAGAACCGCTACCGCAGTTACGACGCGGGCATCGGCAAGCAGATCGAAGACGGCACGGCCACTTTCGCGAGCCTCGAAAAATACATGCTCGAAAAGGGGAACGCCGCCGCCAACGAGAGCGGCCGGCAGGAGCTGCTCGAAAACATCGTCAACGAGTATCTATAGGGAAGAGATTCCGTGCGACATTTTTCGTTGATCATGGCCGCGGCGTGCGTCGTCTTCGCGGCCTCTTGTTCGCTCGGCCAGTCTGATCGAGATCCATCGATGACGCGCGTGCCGATGAAGTTTTCTGGGGGACACGACACCGATCGGCGAGATCACGGCCGACCGGTCGTGCTGATCGCTGCTGCCCTGGGCGTCTCGTCGGACGTGTTTCGCGAAGCCTTCAGTCACGTGCGTCCCGCCCCGGCCGGCTCCCGGCCCTCGCCCGAGCAGGTCCGTCGGAACAAAGAGGTGCTCTTGGAGGCGCTCGGCCCGCATGGCGTGACGAACGATCGGCTGGACGAGGTCTCTAACTACTATCGGTACGTCCGTAGCCGTGGCGAAATGTGGCCGACGAAACCGGCGGTCGCGTACGCCGAAGTGAAGAACGGCAAGATCGTGCGGTTCGTGGTGACGAAGGGGGGCGCGGGTTATAGCTCC
>DASPSM010000536.1:0-5552 GCA_035623955.1 Planctomycetaceae bacterium | reverse complement strand
AACACGCTGATTTCCCGCGAGATCAAAGAGCTCGGCGTAACCTCCCCCATCGCCGGCTGGACGACCAAACGTCGTTGGGTCAACGAGGCGCTCGACGAGCTGCTCTCGGCCGGCTACCACATTTCCAGCGGCAACGAGCTCGTCCGGAACCTCGACACTGATCATTTTGTCTATCGCGACCACCTGTTTCGCGGCAGCGATATCCTGGCGACGGGCGTCTCGTCGTTCGGCCACTTCCAGGGCGTGCACTACCAGAACTTCGACCAGCTCGAGCAGTACGTTAACGGCGTGGCGACGAACGAATTGCCGATCCACCGGGCCCTCGTCCCGACCAGGCACCAGGAACTGATTCGCGAGGTGGTGTTGCAGCTCAAGGAAGGGCGGATCTCTGCACGGGCGTTCCGCGCGAAATTCGGCGTCGACATCCTCGAGGAGTTCGCGACGCCGCTGAAGAACCAGGCGGCGGCCGGCTATCTAGCGGTGGAAGGGGACGAGATTCGGCTGACGCGGCGAGGGCTGCTGCAGGTCGACACGCTGTTGCCAGAGTATTTCGAGGAAGAGCACCGCGCGATTCGTTATACCTGACGCTCGCAGCATGAAAGCTAGCCGGCGAACACGCGGCTGGCCCGCACAAAGAGGCCGCGCGTCGTGAACCCGCACGTCGAGCTTCAGTCGCTGTTGAACCTGTTCCCCGAACCGGAACCGATGCTCGTTGATGCCGAGCATGTGGCCTCCGAGATGTTGCCCGAGCCGTATCGGCGGATGCTCGCGCACAACCACCACATGACGGTCACGATGGAGTCGTACTACAACTGCCGGGTCGACGTGCGGATCCTCGATCGGCGCCTCGACGGCGACTTTTACAGCCGCAAAATCGTGCTGCTCAAGTCGGGGACCGATCGCGTCGTGCAATTCGGCATCGTGCGTTTCGATCTGAGCTATGTGACGCCCATCGTGCGTGAAGAAATCCTCGCCGGCAACAAGCCTCTGGGACGCGTGCTGATCGATCATAATGTTTTGCGTCACATCGACCTGGGGGCCGTTTTGCGATTGGTGGCCGGGCCGTCACTGGCCCGGCACCTGCAGATGCCGGTGGGGGGGACGACGTTCGGCCGCCTGGCCACGATCTTCTGCAACCGCCATGCTGCCGTCGATCTGCTGGAAATTCCCGCACCGCTCAACTGACGAAGACACCACGCTTTCCGGATCGTCCGAAAAGTCCAAGCCGTATGGACTCCAACAACAAACAGACCCGCTTCGTCGCCAAACGCCGCGTCGAATTTGTCGACACCGATATGGCGGGCATCGTGCACTTCACGAATTTCTTCCGCTACATGGAGCAGGCGGAGGCTGAATTTTTCCGCAGCTACGGGCATACGCTGGCGGAGCGGCCCGACGCCACCGGCACGGCCCAAGGCTGGCCGCGGGTGGCAGCCTCGTGTTCGTTCAAGTCGCCCGCCTATCACAACGACGTGCTGGAGATCCGCATTTTCGTTCGCCGCCGGGGATTCAAGTCGTTGACGCTGGGATACGAGTTCTTTCGCGGCACGACGCTCGTGGCGACGGGCCAGATCAAGACGGCGTATTGCCGCTTCACGGTTGGGAAGCCGATCGAATCACTCGAAATCCCGAAGGAATTCGACGAGATGCTGGGGCCGTACGACGCGGCTCAAGAAGAGGCGGCGGCCGGCGACGCGGATCCGTAAAGTCGGCCGCCGTGATTTGGTACAACTAAGCGACCGTACGCGATTCACGAAAAGCTGCCGGATACCCCTCACCCCCAGCCCCTCTCCCGCCTTGCCGGCGTCCGCCGCCCCGGCGGAAACTGCCGGCGCGGACGCGATGCGGGGCGAGGGGGGAAGAGTGACAGCGTTGGTGCCAATTTCACAACAAGCCAATCTCCCCTCTCCCCTCTCCCCTCGCGGGAGAGGGGCTGGGGGGTGAGGGGGCCGGGCGGCGCTCGACATTCGCGCAGAGCCCGTTCGACGCCCAATACCAATCAACCATCCAGCAAGAGTCGTCACCATGCAGCAGGACGGCGATCTCGCCGTTGCGGGCCTCACCAAAGAATTCGTCTCGGAAGCGGGTCGCCTCTCGATTCTGAAGGGCGTGGGCCTGGCGATGCGGCGCGGCGAGGCGCTCGCCATTACCGGTCCCTCCGGCTCGGGCAAGAGCACGCTGTTGCACATCTTGGGGATGCTTGATCGCCCCACGTCGGGGAGCGTGCGTCTCTTGGGGGAAGATCCCTTCACGCGCAGCGACGCTCAGCTGGCCGGCTTTCGCAACGCGAAAATCGGGTTTGTCTTTCAGGACCATCATCTCCTGCCGCAATGCGACGTGCTGGAGAATGTGCTGATTCCCGCGCTCGCGGGGGCCGGCGCTGGAGCGGCCGAATCGCAGCGGGCGATGCAGCTGCTCGAACGCGTTGGCCTGAAAGAGCGCATCAAACACAGGCCGGCCCAGCTTTCGGGAGGCGAGCGCCAGCGGGTCGCGGTCTGCCGGGCCTTGATCAACGAGCCCGTACTGCTTTTGGCCGATGAGCCGACCGGCAACCTCGACCGATCGAATGCCGAGGCGGTCGGAGACCTGCTGTTGGAACTGAATCGCGCGCATCAGACGCTCCTGGTCTGCGTGACTCATAGTGCCGAATTGGCCGCCCGGTTCCCGCGCCGCGCGGAGCTTGTCGATGGCCGGCTGGTCGATGGCGTGGCAAACCCATGACCCAGTTCCGACTGCTCTTGCGCAATCTGCTCTACTACGCCCGCACGAACACGGCCGTGGTACTCGGCGTCGTCGCGGCGACTGCGGTCATCACGGGCGCTCTGATTGTCGGGGACTCGGTCCGCGGCAGCCTGCGGGAGATGAGCCTCCAGCGGTTGCAGAAGATCGACCATGTCCTGATCGCGCCCCGTTTCGTTCACGAAGACCTTGCCCGCGAGCTGGCCGCGAGCCCTCGCTTCAAAGAGCGATTCGAAACGGCGGCGCCCGCGTTGATGCTCAGCGCCCCATTTGTCGCGGAACATGGTGGAGTGTCGCGCCGCGCGGGGGGCGTGCAGATCTTCGGGGGCGACGAACGGCTCTGGCAGCTCATCGATCTCAAGCCGCCGTACCTGACCGGCAACGAGACGGCGATCAACGCGCGGCTGGCCGAGCGGCTGCGCGTGCACGCCGGCGACGACGTGAGCCTGTTTATCGAGGTTCCCTCCGCGATCCCCCGCGAATCGCTCTTGGGCAAGCGGGAAGGGGACTTCCGCGAAATTCCGCTCAAAGTCAAAGCCGTGCTGTCGGACGATTCGGGCGCCGCGCGGCTCACGCTCAATCCCACGCAGCAGCTGCCACTCAACGCGTTCGTCCCCCTGGTCACGCTGCAGGAAAGCGTGGATCTGGCTCGCGTCGAGCCGTCGCGCCGCGATCGTCAGGGGAGCGAAGCGCGGATCAACGCGCTGTTTGTTTCGGCCCGATCGCCTGCCGACCAGACCGGCCCTGCGGCTCCCGAGGCAGCCCGCGCGCTGAGCAACGAATTAGCCAGGCTGCTCGTTCCGGCCGACCTCGGCTTGCGGTTCGCCATCGACGAGCCGCGGAAGTATGTCTCGGTCGAATCCGAGCAGCAGATCCTCGATGCCGATCTGTCGGCCGCGGCGACAGAAAGTGCGAACAAGCTCGGCCTGGCGACTTCTCCCGTCCTGGACTACCTCGCCAACGAGCTGACCAACGCGAAATATCCAAAAAAGTTCTCGATGTATTCGGTCGTGGCGGGGCTCGATCCGGTGACTGTCACGACGCCGCCCTTCGGCCCGTTTATCTGGGCATCGGCGGCACCGACTCATCCGCTGGGCCCCGACGAGATCGTGCTCAACGATTGGATCGCCCAGGACCTCGCCGCGAAGCCCGGCGACGACGTCCACCTGCGATACCATGTCATCGGTTCGCACGGCGAGCTGCCCGAGGTCGAAAATACGTTTCGCGTCGCCGGCATCCTGAAGCTGGAAGGTCCGGCCGCCGACGCAGGGCTGGTTCCCGTCGTGAAAGGCATCACCGATGCCAAGACGATCAACGACTGGAAGCAGCCCTTTCCGATGAAGCTCGATCGCGTGACGCATCGCGACGATCAATATTGGGACGAGCATCGGGCCACCCCTAAATCGTTCGTCTCACTCGAGACGGCCCAGAAGCTCTGGGGTAGCCGCTTCGGATTGCTCACGTCGGTACGAGTGGCGCCGAAAGCCGGACAAACGCTCGAGCAAACGGCCGCGGACATGCGGCGAGAAGTTCTCAAGTCGCTGACGCCGGCGCAGACGCACCTGCAGTTTCAGCCGGTGAAATACACGGGCGTTCAAGCGGCGGCCGGCTCCAACGACTTCAGCGAGCTGTTTTTGGGGTTCAGTTTCTTCTTGATCCTCGCGGCGACGTTCTTGATCGGCCTCCTTTTTCGGCTGGGGATCGAGCGCCGCGGAACAACGATCGGCCTGTTGGCCGCCGTCGGGTTTACGCCTCGCAAGCTGCGGTGGCTGTTTCTGGAAGAAGGGCTGTTTCTGGTCGCGATCGGTGGGCTGCTCGGGATTGCGGTCGCCGTCGGCTTCGCCGAACTGATGGTCTACGGGTTGACGCACTGGTGGAACAAGGCGGTCGGCACGCAATCGCTGGCGGTGTATATCGTCCCCTCGACGCTGGCGATGGGATTTGTGGTGTCCGCGGTCGTCGCCGCTCTGGCCGTGCTGTGGGGCTTGCGGCAGCTCAAGGCGCTCAGCCCGCGCGAGCTGTTGAGCGGGGCGACCGAACCGGCAATCTCCGCGGCCAAACAACGGCGACGCAGCCGCCGCTCTTTGGCGATCGGGTTTGTACTGTTAGTCCTCGCCGGCCTGCTCTTGGTCGGAGTGCTGACGGGCCGCCTGCAGGGCGAAGCCTTCGAAGGACTGAGCTGGGGAGTCGTGCTGTTCTTTTTGGACGGTGTGGTCCTCCTCGTGGGGGGGGTGATGCTGATCGCCGGACTGCTCGACGGCGAGCACTCGGCCGCGGTGCGCGGTCACGGGATGAGCGGACTGGCTCGGCTCGGCGTGCGAAACACGGCCCGGCAGCGGCAACGCAGCACGGCCTCGGTTTCGCTGATTGCGGCAGCGACCTTCGTCATCGTCGCGGTCGCGGCCGGACGGCGCAATCCGGCCGTCGAAATCCCCGATAAGAATTCCGGCAACGGCGGATTTCGCCTCGTCGCCGAAAGCACCGAACCGATTTTGCCCGACCTCAATACGCCGGCCGGACGCAGCACGCTCGGAATGAAGATCAAACCGGGCGCAGACGAGACGCTGATCGCGGACTCGCGATTCTTCGCCTTCCGCGTCAAACCGGGCGAGAACGCGAGCTGCCTCAATATTTATCAGACGCGGTTGCCTACGGTTCTGGGTGTGCCGAAGTCGTTCATTGAGCGCGGCGGATTCCGCTTTATCGGCGCCAGCGAGGCGAACCCCTGGACGCTTCTGGAACAGGCCGAGACGGACGGCACGATCCCCGTCATCGGCGACGCCAACACGCTGCAATACAGCCTTCACAAAGAG
>DASPSM010000530.1:0-4866 GCA_035623955.1 Planctomycetaceae bacterium | reverse complement strand
CGAAGGACTTGAGAAATCGGCCCAAGATTGTGGCGCCCCGGCGCTGCATTACTTCGAGGGGACGACGCACGCAGAGGCCCTGGCCCGACTCGAGTACTTCGTCGAGAGCGCACTCCGCTGCGGGATCGTCATCGGGCCGCGCGGGACCGGCAAATCGACCGCGTTGAACGTCTTCGGCCAGGACTGCCGGGCGATTGGCTGCGAGGCCGTCTCGATCGACGTCACTGGGCTGGACGACGTCCAGTTCCTCGAGCGCCTGGCGCAACGGCTGGGAGTCACGTCACGGGCCCGCGGCCGGGCGATTGCCCTCTGGAGCGAGGTGACCGACGCGCTCTGTGGCCGGGCCCTCGCCGGGCAACCGCTCGTGCTGATTGTGGATCATCTCGACCGCGCCTTAAAGGACTGCCAGCATCTGCTGCGACGCTTCGTCGCGCGCGGCGGCAACGATCGTGCCGAGACTTGGATTCTGGGTTTTTCCGGCCGCACGTTTCCAATGGTTCCGCGCGAGTGGCGCGAACAGAATGACTTGCGGATCGAGCTGGCGCCGCTGGATGAACGAGAGAGCCACGCGTTTCTGCAATCGCTGCTCGAGTTCGCTCGACGTCCCGGCGACACATTTGACGCAGCAGCCGACGCGCTCGTCGCGGCCGCGCACGGTATCCCAGCCGATCTGACGCGGATGGCCGAACTGTCGTTGCTGGCGAACGGGCCAGAGACCCGAGTCTCCGCCGAGGTCTTCAGCGCCGTTTTGGAAGAACTGCGCGGCCTGCGTTTCTCCGCTTAACAGCTCGTCGACTCCCCATCAATCGGCCCGTGCTCGGCCACCCGGAACGGGGCTATTTTTGCGGACGGGTCCCCGGCCATTCCTCCCGCCCAATGCGACCGTGTCATTCGAAGCCGGCGCATTTCGCCCGCCTCGGCTTAATGAAATCTAAATTTTTAGATCGCGAAAACTACACGTCCGATCTGTACGGTCGGTCATCGCCTTTGGCCTTCTAGGAGCCGTGCGTGAAAAATCGTCCCTGGCCCGGGAGGTACTGGCCTCCCGGGCCGTGGGAAGTCTTGGAGTCGTAAGGGCAGCCCCCGCGGCTTCGCGTCGGCCGCAATCCTTTCCAATCTCTACGACGCGGCCTTTCTCGGCGCGCCGGTTGTCGCTGCGACCGGCGCGCACTTTTATTTGAGGATGCCTCGATGAGCACACAGTGGACGAAGCAACTCCTCGCCGCAACTTGCTTGCTGGCGGTCGGCGGGCTCGCTCGCGCCGCGCGAGCGGAGGATGAAATCCAATTCCTCGGAATGGCCGAGCTTCCCCCCGGCACGACTGACAAATCGGGGCTGACCGATCTCCTCTTGGGCAAGACTCCGCACAACCAACTTGGCGGGCTTTCGGCCCTCGAGTATTCAGGACACGACGATGTCTATTACGTCCTTCCCGACCGAGGACCGGGGGACGGCAGCGCACCTTATCTTTGCCGATGGCAGTTGATCGAGCTAAAGCCGCCGTCTGCGTCCGGCGGCAAGGCTTCGGCCCGCGTGGTTGGAACGACCATGCTGACGGCGATCGACGGCAAGCCGCTGATCGGCCTCTCAACCGCTTTCGATCCGAACGGGCCTCACGGGAACCATCGCTTCGACCCGGAGGGGCTGCGGCTGGGTCCCCGCGGCTCGATCTTCATCTCTGACGAGTACGGCCCCTACATCTACGAATTCGATTCGACAGGCCATCAGATTCGGGCCCTCGGCGTTCCGGCCCGCTACTCGATCGCACACCCCGGTGCCACGAAGGAAGAAGAAGTCGAGAACAACACCTCCGGCCGCGTCTCGAATGCCGGCTTCGAGAGTCTCGCGATCACCCCGGATGGGAAGCGACTTTACGCACTCATCCAGGCCCCGCTGCTCCAAGATTCCCAGCGAACGAAAAAGGGAAAGGTCAAAGGAATCAACTGCCGGCTGCTGGAGATCGACCTCGCCAGTGGCAAGACCCGCGAACTGCTCTATCCACTGGACAACGAGAAAGTCAAAACCTCGGAGATGCTGGCCATCGACAACCACCGCTTTCTGGTGATTGAGCGCGATAATCAGGCTGGTCAAAACGCCGAATTCAAGAAGATCATGGAGATCGACATCGCGGGGGCCAGCGACATCAGCGCAATCGACTCGTTGCCGCCCAAAAAGTTGCCCAAGGGCGTCAAGCCGGTGCGCAAGTCGGTGTCTATCGATCTGCTCGATTCGCGCTACGGCCTGGCCGGGCCCCATCTGGCCGAAAAACAGGAAGGACTCGCTTGGGGGCCCTTGCTTCCGGACGGTCGCAAGCTGCTCTGGATCTGCGTCGACAACGACTTTAAGCCGGGCGCGCCGTGCCAGTTCTACGCGTTCGCCATCCGACCGGGCGACGCGCAGGCAAATCGTTAGATCACCTGGAGAGTGGCTGCGGTGACTCAGTACCCCGTGCGAATCACGTAACCTCCCGGGAGCCGCCGGATCAGCCGCTTCATCTCGAGCACGGTCAGCGTCGCCAGGACGCGGGACGATTCGAGGGCCGAATCGCGGACCACTTCGTCGATCAATCGCGGATCGACCGTGACCAGATTGAGCACGGCCCGCTCCTGATCGGTGAGCGTCAGTTCGCGCGGCGTGTGGACAATTTCGCTCGGACCGCGCTCCACGGGCGACAGCAAGGGTCCGAGCGCTTCAAGCACGTCGTCGACGCCACGAACCAGGAGGACGCCGTCGCGAATGAGATCGTGGCAGCCCTCACTGGTGAGGCTGTCGATCCGCCCCGGCACGGCAAAGACCTCGCGCCCCTGCTCCAGAGCGTGTCGCGCGGTGTACAGCGCTCCGCTGGTGCGTGTCGCCTCGACGATGATGACGCCCAGCGACATCCCGCTGATGATCCGGTTGCGCTGGGGAAACAGGCCGGCGATCGGTTCCTGATCGAGGCACGACTCCGAGACGATGGCTCCCTGTTCGCAAATCTGGGCGGCCAATTCTTTGTGTTCCGGCGGATAGACCTGTGCCAGGCCGGTCGCTGAAACGGCGATCGTCCGCTCGCCCGCCTCCAAAGCCCCGCGGTGGGCCGCCGCATCGATGCCGCGAGCCAATCCGCTGATCACCGTCGCGCCGGCCCGCGCGAGCGCACCCGCAAAGCGCTCGGCCTGTTGCCGGCCATAGACGGAGCAGCGCCGAGAACCGACGATCGCGACTGCCACCTCGTCGCGCGGTTCGATCCTTCCGCGGCAATAGAGTACGCTCGGCGGATCGCAGATCTGCGCGAGCATCCGGGGATACTCGGCCTGACCTTTGCGCAACAGGCGAATGTTCCCCTGCCGGCAGCGCTCGACCTCGCGCAGGGCGGCGTCCGGGCTTCGATGCTCGACGATTGCGGCCGCCAGCTTCGGCCCGATGCCGTCAACTTGTTGCAGCTCGGGGAGACTCGCTCGCAGGATGGCGGAGGGTGAGCCAAACGCGGCCTCGAGAGCTTGCTGCAACCGAGGCCCAATTCCCGGGACCAGATTGAGCCGCACCGCATCGATCAGGTCGGCGGCGAAATCATCCGAGTCGCCTGGCTCGTCGCTCTTAAAGGGGAGACCGGGCGACGGCGGCGACATGGCGGAGCCCTCTGGCTATTGCGGCCTCGATATCTCGGCGAGCAAGCTTCGGACAGCCGCTTCGGGAACCGAATCGACCAGCTCAACGTGTCCAATCGAGGTGGGCAGCACGAACCGCAGCTTGCCGCCGATCGACTTCTTATCCAGCCGCATCCGATCGAGCGCGGCCTCGACATCGAGCAGAGGCGACGGAAGCTCGGTCGGCAGGCCGGCGGCCTGAAGCAGCCGCTCCTGTCTTTGCGTAATCGAGGAGTCGATCCGGCCGAGCCGCTCAGCAAGCCGGCTCGCGTGCACCATCCCGATCGCGACCGCCTCGCCGTGGAGCAGGGTACCGTAACCCAGGAGCGACTCGTAGGCGTGGGCGAAGGTGTGTCCATAGTTGAGGAGGGCTCGCAGTCCGCTGATCTCTTGCTCGTCTTGCTCCACGATGCCCGCCTTGAGCTGGCAACTCCGCGCGACGACGTGCCGCAGGACGTCGGGGGCGCGGCGGTTGAGCGAGTCGACGTGCGCCTCCAGGTAGTCGAAAAACCCGCCGTCGAGACTCGCGCCGTATTTGATGACCTCCGCCAGTCCGCAGCGATAGTCCCGGTCGGGCAGGGTCGCCAAGGTCGACGTATCGATGAAGACGCCGAGCGGCTGATGAAAGGCACCGATCAAATTCTTTCCGCGCGGGTGATTGACCCCGACCTTGCCCCCGACCGAACTGTCGACTTGCGCCAGAAGCGTGGTCGGAATCTGCACAAAAGGAACACCCCGGGCATACGTGGCAGCGGCAAACCCGGCTGTGTCGCCGATCACGCCGCCGCCGACGGCAACCACGATCGTGCGCCGGTCGGCTTTCACGTCGGCCAGGGCGTCATACAGGCGGGAGGCCGTCGCCAGCGTCTTGGATTGTTCGCCCGGCTCCAGCTCGACACAGGCGGTCGTCCAGCCCACGCGTTTCAGGCTCTCCTCCGCGCAGGCGGCATGGGTTGCGGCGAGGTGCCGGTCCGTGACAACCAAGGCCTTCCCGACAGCCGCAGAACCCACAGAAAACTGCGGATGTCGACGTATCCAGGCCGCCAGAGTTTGGGCCCATGTGGCCAGTTGTCCGGTGACGATCAGGATCTCGTAGCTGCGCGTACCCAGTGCGACGGGAACGCTCAAGTAGTCTAGATGGGAGACGCTCGTGGGGGTCATCTGAGGCAAGTTTTTCGCGAGCCAGAGCGATGTGAGCGACGCAGCCCCGGCGGGTCGCGTCGAATCGAATCGTTTCGAT
>DASPSM010000520.1:0-3870 GCA_035623955.1 Planctomycetaceae bacterium | reverse complement strand
GCCGTAGCCACCACCGCTCAGCTCGAACCGCGGCCAGTATTCGCGGAGGACCGACTCGTACCAGCGGTTGAGTTCTTCATCGCTCTCTGGCCGCAAGTCGAAGAACTCAACTTGCCATACGGGCGACCACCGGCGCCGAGTTAACGCCAATGTCGCCAGGGATCGCCTTGCCTTGTTCGGCCAAGGGGACCACGGGACCGAAACCAGGACAACGGCTCGCGGTGCGGCAATCATCGGACCGAGCTGCTGCATGCTCTCAACGACGTGTGGCATCGCCTAACCTGCCGGCACGCTTTGCAGCACTTCCGCCAGCAGGGACATTTCCCTGCGACTGCCAACGGCAAGCGGAGTCCGTTGGTGCAAGCTTTTCGGCTGAATTTCCAAGATCCGGCCGTGGCCGTCCGTTGCGACGCCGCCTGATTGCTCGGCGAGGAACGCCATCGGGTTGGCTTCGTACATCAGCCGCAGCTTGCCTTCGCCGTAGCGTCCGGTCGGCGGGTAAAGAAAAATGCCGCCTTTGATCAGCGTGCGGTGAAAGTCGGCCACCAGCGAGCCGACGTAGCGGGACGAGTAAACGCGGCCCGCCTTCCCCTCGCGCAGAATCGATAAGTACTTCTGATAGCCGGGCGGAAAGCTGGCCGAGTTGGCCTCGTTCACCGAGTAGTAGGGGCCGCTCTCGGGCATCGTGAGATTCGGGTGCGTGAGCACGTAGGCGCCGATCAGCGGATCGAGCGTGAAACCGTGCACGCCGTTGCCTGTGCTGTAGACGAAAAGTGTCGCGGCGCCGTACAGCACGTAGCCGGCTGCCACCTGCTGGATGCCGGGCTGGAGCACGTCGGCCTCGGGCGATCGTTCGACGTGGCCGTTTATGTCGCGGCGCAAGATGGAGAAGATGGTCCCGACGCTCACGTTCACATCGATATTGCTCGACCCGTCGAGCGGATCGAAAACCACAATGTACTTGCCGTAACGCGGATCGCGCAGCGTGACCGTGGGCTCTTCATCCTCTTCCGAGGCGAGCAGGCCGACGTTGCCCCGGTTGCCCAGACACGACAGCAGCGCCTGATTCGCCAGGATGTCGAGCTTCTGCACCGTCTCGCCCTGGACGTTCGTCGTCCCCGCGCTGCCGATCACGTCGACCAGACCGGCCCGCCGGATCTGGGCGGCCACGACCTTGGTCGCCAGGGTGATCCCTGAGAGCAGCCAGGAAAACTCGCCGCTGGCGTGCGGATTGACCCGCCGCTGCTCTTCCTGGATGTGTTGTTGAACGGTCAAAAAGGCATCGGTCTGCATGGGGCGCTGCCTGGAAAAGACTGCGATCGCGTGAATTGCGATCCGGGATTTGCGTAAGAGATGGGCGGCAGAACTGCCGAAGGGAGTATAGTACGTCCCAAGCGAGCCGGATCGCAAGTCGGCTCAGCAGGGCCGCGCCGCGCATCGGCGCTAACACGTAATTCCCGCGTCGATCGCCAGTTGCGCGCGGGCAAAATGGAAAAATTTTGACAGTTTTGTGCGGTCCCGCACATCCCTCGGCGCGGCGTCCTTGGTATGATTTCGTCTAGTGGGGGACGGCGGGGCAGTTTGAAAGTCGAGCGCAGCAGGTCGTTTCCGCTCCTTTCGGACGCACTCGCGATTCGTAACGCACAGCGCGGGCCAGAATGGATCACGGAGAGTCAGGATGCGGCGCGTGCGCGGTTTCACGCTCGTCGAGCTCCTGGTGGTCGTCGGCGTCATCTGCGTGATGATCGCCCTGTTGCTTCCCGCCGTGCAGCAAGTGCGGGAAGCGGCCCGCCGCACGCAGTGTCGCAACAACCTCAAGCAGATGGGTCTGGCGTTTCACAACTACGAAAGCGTCAACCGGGTGCTGCCCCCCAGCTCCACGAGCCGGATCGATCTGGGCGTCTGGAGCCCGAACCCGACGCAATACCCGCTGCACAGTTGGGCGGGCATGCTCTTGCCGTTTGTGGAGTTGACGACCGTCGTCAAACAGGTGAATTACGACGTGTCGTCCCTGGATCCGCTCAACCAGCAGGCGGCCGCGCAAGTCATCCCGGTTTACCGCTGCCCGTCCTACACGGGGCCGGCCTACAGCAACTCGCCCTTCTATTTGCCCCTGGGGAACCGCTATGCCATCCGCAATTACGCGACCCTGGGGGCCACGACCGTCGGCAAGATGTATCTGAATCCCAACGGCGTGTTCTACGCGATGTCGTCGACGCGGATGGCCGACATCAAGGACGGCACCTCCAACACCCTCTTCGTCACCGAGACGCGCGAGCCCGACGCGGCCGTCTGGATCGACGGCGGCACCGGCTCGCTGACCTCGCATCCGTACGATCAGACGAATCCGCCCGACTACGCGTTGCCCCAGGCTGGAATCAACTACACACCCTACTTTGTGCCGGTCGACGGTCAAGGCATCAATTGCACGTACGGCCCCTCCAGCTTGCATCCCGGCGGCGTGCAACACCTGTTCGGCGACGGGTCGGTGCATTTCATCTCGCCCGAGATCCAGCCCACCGTCTACGACGCACTGGTGACCCCCGACGGCGGCGAGACGATCAAGGGCATGGTGACGGTGGATTGATTGATCTGCGGGCAGGTCTGCCGGCGCGCCCCTCACCCGCGACCCCTCACCCCCAGCCCCTCTCCCGCAAGGGGAGAGGGGGGAAGAGTTCCGGAAACAATGTTGCCCGCAAAAATCTTCCCCCCTCTCCCCTAAAAATCTTCTCCCCTCTCCCCTTGCGGGGGCTTTGCCCAAAAACGGGGACTGACCCCCTACCGGAAGGGCAAACCAGGTGTCCAGCCACAACGGGTCAGGGGTCTGTCCCCTTTTTTGGGCAAAGCCCCTTGCGGGAGAGGGGCCGGGGGTGAGGGGTATCTTCGGTTAGAGCGACTCCATCACCTCGTCGATGGCATTCGCGCCGGCCACCGCGGGCCGACAAGTGCCCCGTTCGCAGACGTAAAGCGTCGGTTGTCCACTGACACTCGTCTTTCCCCTCAGTGTCTCCCGCAAGACCGGCGCGACCGACGATTCGTCGACATTCCACGGTCGGCGGGCGACGACCGCCGTCGGTAAGAACCTCGCGTTGACCGACCGCAGCGCCCGTGCCGATTCATCGGGCGAGTTGCCGTCAACGAGCACGAGTTCATACGCCGGCCCGAGCAGGTCGTCGAGGGCCAGCAAGGCCTGGCCCGCGCCCATCGTCACGCGGGCCATCTCGCCGGAGAGCATTTCCAGCGTGTTTCGGCCCGCCGCGTCAAAATCCTCTCGTCCAGTCAAACGCGCCAGCCTGAGCAGCGCGTAAGCCGCCATGCCGTTGCCCGACGGCGTGGCCCCGTCGTGCAGATCTTTGCTGCGGGCGATGAGCGCTTCGTGATCGTGAGCCGTATAAAAGAATCCGCCGCCCGACTCGTCGCGGAAACGCGCGATCAGGTCCGCCGCCAATTCGGCCGCACTCTCGAGATAACGTGGATCGAACGTCGCCTGATAGACTTCGACCAGCGCGTCGATCGCGCAGGCGTAATCGTCGAGATACGCCGCCAGCCGCGCTTTCCCGTCCTTGAAGACGTGCAGTAAGCGGCCCTCCGGCGTCCGGAGCTTGCTGAGCAGAAAATCGGCGCTTTGGGCGGCGGCGGCCACGAATCGGGACTCGTCGAGCACGCGGCCGGCCCGGGCCATCGCGGCAATCATCAGGCCGTTCCAGCCGGCCAGGATTTTTTCGTCTCGCCCGGGATGCACGCGCTCTTCGCGGCGGTCGAACAATTTCTCGCGGCTTTCGGCCAGCGATCGCTCGAGGTCGGTTTCGGAAAGTCCAAGGATTCGCGCGGCTTGCGCGGTCGTTTTCACGCGGTTGAGGATGTTGCGCC
>DASPSM010000517.1:0-2605 GCA_035623955.1 Planctomycetaceae bacterium | reverse complement strand
AGCGACCGCGCGCCCCGGACACTGGCAACCGGCTGACCTCGCGCCGACGATCAATTTCTGTCTCGACGCGTTTGGCGAAGGCCGAGTTTTCTTCGGCGGTGATTGGCCCGTCTGCACGGCAGTCGCCACATGGCATCAATGGCTGGAAGCCCTGGCGACCATCGTGGCCGGTCGCTCACCCGATTTTCGGAAGCGATTATTTCACGAGAACGCGGTCAAATTTTACAAACTGACCTGAACGGCGCGGCCGCCCGAGATTTTCTTTGACCTTCACAAATGCCGGGCGTAGACTGAAGAGTGGAAGGATTCGAGAGGCTTCGGCGCGGCACATTTGCGGTTTTTTTGGCCGAATGAGGCCGCTTGCTAAAGCCTTTCTGCTCCGCGGGCCAAGGTGCATTCGGAAGCGCCGACGTAGAAGAGAAGGAGTCGATCGCGAACAACAGTCGTTCGACGCGCAGCTTCGGCACACAAACTGCAGCGGCACGACTTGCCCGGTGGACCCTGGCATCTGAAGGAGGTCTCATGATGGACCACATCCACTTCAACCCGGCAGCCTGCGAAAGCCTCGAAGACTACACCGCCCTGGAATACATCCTCCTCGGCGATTTGCGCGATCTGCTCGAGGAACCGGCCGACCAATTCACGCGGCGCTGGCTGGTCGCCGTTCTCGACGCTCTGCTAGATACTTTGCCGCGAGAAATGGCACTCAAGGAATCGAGCGGTTATCTCAACGAAGTGCTCGACGAGTACCCGAGTTGGTATCGGCACGTCGAAGACTTGCAGAACGAACAGAGACTTCTCGTCCTTTCGCTGCAGGCACTGCGTGATCGCCTCGACTCGGCTGGTCCCTACGAGCGCGACGCCAAGCGCGTGAACGAGGCCGTGCGGCAATGGATGAACCGCTTCAAGGCTCACCGCCGCCACGAGACGCGGTTGCTTCAAACCGCGATGAATCTCGAAGTCGGCTGCGGGGACTAAGAGCCAAACCGCTCGCAGCATTGCGTTCAGCTTCTCAAGCCGTGCGAGACGCGACTTAGATGCCCGGCGCGTCGGAAAAGGAACGATGGAGTTGGGCACGATGGACGGCCGCAGGCGTCCTGGCTCTTAGTCTGTACGTGCTGTCGGCTGGTCCGGCAATTTGGCTTTCGCGACGGATCGATCCACACCACACTGGATGGGCGGGCGCGATCGCCGGCTGGTTCTACGGTCCACTGATCATGGCTTCCCGATGCTGTCGGACTGAAGCCGCTGCTCTTGGACTACTTGAATCTGTTTGTCAGCGTCACGCGCTGATTGAAACCGAGCCCGACGGACCCGAGTGGCTCACGACCGCACGGCACTTCGATGTTCGCGGTACCACTCGTAAGTCTGCCGCAGACCACTTTCCAGGTCGACAGAAGCCCTCCAACCTAGCTCGTTGATACGACGAACGTCAAGGCGCTTGAGCAGGGTGCCGTCCGGCCGCGTCGTGTCGAACACAAATTCGCCCCGATAGCCGATGACGCGCGCGATCAATTCGGCCAGCTCGCGGATGGTGATATCGGTCCCCGTCCCCACGTTGACGTGCTCGGCGGCTGAGTAGTGCTTCATCAGATGCACCAGCGCGTCGGCACAGTCGCCAACATGCAAAAACTCGCGGCGCGGCCGGCCCGTGCCCCAGATGGTCACCGTTGGTTCGCCGCGTCGTGAGGCGTCGTCGATCTTGTGCAAGAGCGCGGGGACAACGTGGCTTGATTCGAGATCGAAATTATCCCCCGGACCGTAGAGGTTGGTCGGCATCGCCGCGATGAAATCGGCTCCGTATTGGCGGCGATAACTTTCGCAGAGCGTGAGGCCGGAAATCTTGGCGATCGAGTACGCTTTGTTTGTCGGCTCCAGTGGTCCGGTGAGCAGCGCGCTTTCGGGGATCGGCTGCGGCGATTCTTTCGGGTAAATACACGATGATCCCAAGACCAGGAGTTTCTTGACGCCGCAGCGCCAGGCGGCTTCGATCACATTCGCCTGAATCAACAAGTTGTCGTACAGGAATTCGGCGGGCCGCGTGTCGTTGGCGAGGATGCCGCCGACCTTCGCCGCGGCCAGGAAGATGGCATCGGGCCGGTTTGCTGCGATCCACGCGTCGGTCTCGTGCTGGCGGCGCAAATCAACCGCCTGGCGGTCGACCCTCAGGATCTGGCAGTCCTCTCGTCCCAGCCGCCTCACGAGCGCTTGCCCCACCATGCCGTCGTGGCCAGCCACCCAGACGCGACGGCCAGCAAGGCGAAACGGGCATTCAAACTCGGGTCGTGCAGTCATCGGGATTACTTACTTTGAGTTTTCCGCAGCAGGTCACGATCGGCCTGCACCATTTCGCGGACCAGCTGTTCAAAACCGATCGTGTGCTTCCAACCGAGCCGCTCGCGGGCTTTGGACGGGTCGCCCAGAAGAGAGGTGACTTCGGTCGGGCGAAAATAGCGCGAGTCGATCGCCACGCGCCGGATGCCACGGGCATCGATTCCTTGCTCGTCGAGCCCCGAGCCACGCCAGGTAAGCAGCATGCCGATCGTGGCGAAGGCCCGCTCGACGAACTCGCGAACCGAGTGCGGCTCACCGGTCGCCAGCACGT
>DASPSM010000507.1:0-8204 GCA_035623955.1 Planctomycetaceae bacterium | reverse complement strand
ACGTCTTGCCGCGTGAGAGCCCGATTGGCAAGCAGCGATTCGATCGTGCCCTCGACGAGCGAGCGGCCATCCTCGGTGCCGACGACCACGCCCGCGCGGATTTGCCCCAGCTCGATCATGTCCGCCAGAATGACCATGCCGTTGAGCAACCCGAGACACGCGTTGCTCACGTCGAGGACGAACGCGCTTTGGGGCAGACCCGCTGCGTGATGCACGTAGCTCGCCGTCGCGGGCTCGAGCTGATCGCGGCACACCGAACCGTGGACCAGCCCGCCGAAATGCGCCCGGTCGATCCCGGACATCTCGACGGCTCGGGTCGCCGTTTCGGCACTGACCTGGCCGGGACGCGTGCCGCGCGGAAAAAACCGCCGCTCGCGAATCCCCGTCATCAGTTCGAGCCGGCCCTCGGGCAACCCCAACCGCTCATAAACGGGACGCAGTCGGGCTTCGATGTCGGCCGAGCTGACGACTTCCGGCGGCAGCGTGTGACAGACGGCTGCGATCGAGACGTGGCGATAACGCATTGTTCAAACGCGCGTCGCCGCGACGACCTGGCGAGCGGCGGGTGTTAGCCCGCCGGTTCTCACAAGATGCGTCAGCGAGCTTATCGATTCAAAACAAGAACCGGCCAGCTTACGCTGGCCGCTCGCCTAAAACCAGCGGCGGAACCCGTCACGTTCGAGCGGCGGTGCCGGCCGGCCGGACCCCTTCCAGATACTCGGCCAGCTGCCGGATCTCGCGCAGCTTGCTCTTCCGCTCGGCGTCGGTCTCCGGGGTTGAATCGTAAACCTCGAGGGCCACGGCGCTGCGGGCGAACCGCAGGCCTCGCAACAGGATTTCGCGCTGCTCTTCGGTCAGTCCGACGGTCAAAGTTTCGCTCATCGGAACGAAACCTCCCAATAATTCAACTCAAACGCCCGTGCGGGAGAATTTCCCGCGCCTTCAATCGTAACGGCGGCCAGACGGCTTCTCAACGGGTTGCCCGCGCCGATTGCTCCAAACTGGCCCTGAATCCGCGGCTCAAAACGCGCAGCCCGCATCCCCGGCACTGCATCCGTTGCAGGGCGCGCGACCGGCAAACTCGGAACAGCCGGCCGACAAGCATGCGTTCAGATCCCCGCTGTTTCGAATGCAAACAGGATCGGCTGCGACCAATCAAACCTTTGGCCGACGGGCCAGACTCCTACGGCGCCGGAAAAGACCTCAGCGGTCGACGCTCGGACCGGGCAAGCCCGGCGGCCCGACCGGGTTGGCGACGCCGTTCGTATGGGCGCGCAGGTTTCCCATGCGGTACGCCTCGGACATCGCCTTGGGAATCTCGGCCTCGGACATCACGACGGAGGCCTGATTTTCTTTGGTGAGCGCCCGCATCTCCTGCTCTTTGGCGACGGCGTTCGCGCGACGTTCTTCGGCCTTGGCCCGGGCGATCCGCATGTCGGCCTCCGCCTGGTCGGCCATCAGCCGCGCGCCCAGATTGTCCCCGACGGAAATGTCGGCAATGTCGATCGAGACAATCTCATACGCCGTCTGCGAGTCGAGCCCCTTGTCGAGCACCGCCTTGGCGATCAGCGTCGGGTTGGCCAGGACGTCTTTATGCGATGCACAGCCCCCGATCGCCGAAACGATCCCCTCGCCGACGCGGGCGATGACGGTTTCTTCCGTGGCGCCGCCGACAAGCTGGGCCAGGTTTGTGCGAACAGTGACGCGGGCCCGGGCCTTCAGCTGAATCCCGTCTTTCGCGACCCCGTCGAGAGTCGTCCGCCCCGTGCGGCGCGGATCAGGACAATCGATGACCTTGGGATCGACGCTGGTTTGCACGGCTTCCAGCACGTTGCGTCCGGCCAGGTCGATGGCTGCCGCCGTGTCCCAGTTCAAATCGATGCGGGCGCGGTGAGCGGCGATCAGGGCCTGCACGACGCGTCGGATGTTACCCCCCGCGAGGTAATGCGCCTCGATGGCGTTGGTCGTGATATCGGTAAGGCCGGCCTGCACCGCCATAATCTTGGTTTCGGTCACGACCTGCGGGTTTACCTTCCGCAACGACATGCCGACCAGCGAAAATGGCCCGATCCGCGCCCGCGACACGAAGCCCCGCAGCCAGAGCTTGAAGTAGCGCGCGAACATGAACAGCACAACGAGGCCGACCAGCGCCACAAAGATGCCAAGAATGACCAGCGGCGTCCAACCAAAGTTTTCCATCGGCGCGGGCAACCTCTACGGGTCGATCGGCGATCAAACCGAACACGCTGAGCAATGACGCTGTCATTGTAAAGCGGCCGGAAAGCCCAGTCCACAAGATGGGCGATCCTGTGGTCACCTGCGGCCGCGACCGATTGGAGTCGCCGCAAGGATCTCGTTATCCTCAGCAACCGCCTGGTTTTTTGCCGGAATGCTTCCTCGGCAAGCTTCGTTTCTTATTAAGGAAGTCAATTCGTTTGCTTTCAGAGGCCTGATATGAACGCCGACGACCGCATCCAACAGTTGAAGTTGGAACTCCCGCCGCCCCCGAAACCCGCCGGGGTCTATAACCCCATCGTGCAAGCGGGGAATATCGTCTACGTCTCGGGACACGGGCCACTGTTGCCCGATGGCAGCATGATCCTCGGCAAGGTGGGAGCCGACCTGACGGAAGAGCAGGGAAAGCTCGCGGCCCGGCAAGTCGGGCTGGCCATCCTCGCGACGCTGCGCGCCCAGCTGGGCAGTCTCGACCGCGTCGGTCGCGTCCTCAAGACGCTCGGCATGGTCAACGCGGCCGACGACTTCGAGCGCCACCCCCAGGTCATCAACGGCTTCAGCGAGTTGATGATCGACGTCTTCGGCGAATCGGCCCGCGCCGCCCGCAGCGCCGTGGGCGTGGGCTCGCTGCCGGGCAACATCGCGGTCGAGGTCGAGTGCATCCTCGAGCTAAAAGGCTGACAGTCTCTCAAGTCCCGAGTTGCGAAGGACCCTTGGCAAAACGGAGGGTTTGAACCACCGATTTGACCCGCCCTCTAGTCTCCAGCCTTCGCAAGTTGCCAACTCAGATAGACGAGAAACCTGGGCGTGACTGCGCCCTTTAAATCGCCTTGACCGGGCTTGAGGGGACACGTATCCTCCCGCTCGCCTGTCTTCCCCTCTCTTCCACTTCGCATCCCTAACTTCCAACCGTTTGCAGTCGACCAACGTTGCGTCGGAGTCTGCGCGCGACTGCGCGCCTTGAGTCCCGATCCACGGCTCTGACCTTCGCTCGTCGCGGGATCACGCCGGAGATCCGTCTCCCAGGAGTGCTGCCATGAAGCGCCCTCTGTTCGTCGTCTGGCTCACGATTCTCGGCCTGCTGGTCGCTACGGCCGCCCCGCCGATGGGCCGCGCCGCCGGCTGGTTCGGATCGGACAAGAAGAAATCCAAGAACAAGGACGACGATGAAAACGGCGACGTCGACGAATACGACGCGCGCGCTAAGGTGCCCCTGGTAGGGGATTGCACGCAGGTCGTTGGCGGCTATTGGATCCAGCTCGAAGGAGCCGGGCTGGTCGTCGATCTCAGCGACACGGGTGAAGACCCGCCCCCGTCCGAGGCCCGCCACGTGGTGCTGGAGGACATGAAGCGCCGCGGGATACCGAACCCCAACAAGATCCTGAAAATGCCCAACGTCACCGTCGTGCTCGTCACCGGCTACGTGCCAGCCTTGATCCGAAAAGGAGAACAGTTTGACGTCGAAGTCAGCCTGCCTCCCGGCAGCAAGGTGAAAAGCCTCAATGGCGGACGGCTGATGCCCTGCTACCTGCGTGAACACCTCTTCGTGCCGGGCGTCGGCGACAAGCAAAGCCACGAGTTCGCCATGGCGGAAGGACCGGTGCTGGTCAGCGGCACACACAAGAACCTGGCCGACCAGGCCGGCGTGCTGCGTCGCGGACGAATCGTCGCGGGGGGCACCTGGAAGTGGGAGGATCGCAACCTCGACATGTTCCTCCGCAACGACTTCCGCAGCGAACGCAACGCCGTCCGCGTCGCCAACGCCATTGGCCGCCGCTTCTTCGACTACGACAAGCATGGTCAGCGGATTCCGCTGGCCGAGGCCAAGACCGATTCGAAGATCGTGCTCAAGATCATGCCGAAGTATCGCGACAACTATCCGCGTTACCTCGACGTGATCCGAAAGATTGCCTTCCGCGAAACCGACGTGGCCCGGGCCGTGCGGATCCGGGCCCTCAGATGGGACCTGCTCGAGCCCGAGACGAGTGCCCAGGCGGCGCTCAAGCTCGAGGCAATCGGCGAGCAGGCCATTCCGACGCTCAAGATCGGATTGAAGAACAAGGATCCGCAGGTCCGCTTTCACTCCGCCGAGGCCCTCGCCTATCTAGGCGACGCGGCGGGGCTCGGCGCGCTCTTCGAGGCGGCGCGCGATCAATACGCGTTTCGGATCTTCGCGCTGGCCGCGATGGCCTGTCTCGACGACCCGGAGGTCCACGTCAAGCTTCGTGACCTGATGGACGTCGACAGCGCCGAAACGCGTTATGGAGCCTTCCGCGCGCTCACCACGCTCGACAAGAACGACCCCTTTGTCCGCGGCGAGAAGCTCAATAACCAGTTTAGGCTGCATACGCTCAAGACAGAGGGCCCCCCCATGGTGCATATCACTAATTGCAAGAAGGCCGAGGTGGTGCTGTTCGGCGCCGATCAGGAGATCAAGACGCCGATCTTCGCCCGCGCGGGAAACAACATCATTGTTTCGGGCGACCCCGGAGCCGACCACCTCAAAGTTTCCCGATTCGAAGTCGGCCGCGAAGACCAGCGCAAGATCGTCTCGACCCGGTTGCGGGATGTGATTCGCGCCCTGACCGATCTCGGCGCTACCTTCCCCGACGTTAACCAGTTCCTGACAGAGTCCGATCACCAGCAGAACCTCGCCGGCCGGCTCGAAATCGATGCGCTGCCCCGGGCCGGCCGCAGCTACGAACCGCCCGACCAGGGCATTGCCACCAAGTCGGGGCGAAAGCAGAAGAACCCGGTCGGCAACGCCGACAACGGCCCCAATATGTTCGCCGTGGGCATGGATAAGAAAGCCAAGACAAAGGGCGACGACGACACCGGCAAGGACGACAGCTCGCAAGCCGACGCCGCCTCCAAAGCGTCGAGCGGTGGTGACGGCGACCTGGCTTCGTCGGGCACTTCCTCCAGCCAATCGAAATCATCCACAGCGGGAAGCTCATCGCAGTCTGGCGATTCGTCTCAGGCGGTCAAGCAGGCTTCGCAATCGGATTCCTCCGGCTCGAAGACGAGTTCCGTCAAGCCGGCCGTGCAGGAGATCGACGACGACGATGCCACCCCCGCTCCTGCCCGGCAGAGCCGCTGGAACTTTTGGCGACTGTTCAACTTTGGCGGCGACCCCGCGGGGAACAAGGAGCCATGACGATTGGTCCAAGGTCCAAGGTCCAAAGTCCAAGGTCAGGAACGCGCCACCGGGAACCTTTTCGAGTTGTTGACCTTGGACCTTGGACTTTGGACGTTGGGCTTTCGTCGGGCGGCGAGCCCGGTCCCATCCGACAAACCCGCAAGGCGCGCGTCACCCGCCGATGCTGAAGTCTCTGGAAATCTTCGGATTCAAGAGCTTTGCGGACCGCATCCGGTTTGACTTTGCGCCCGGGACGACCGGCGTCGTCGGCCCCAACGGCAGCGGCAAAAGCAACGTCGTCGATGCCATCAAGTGGATCCTCGGCGACCAGAGCGCCAAGAGCCTCCGCGGCAAGGAGATGACCGACGTCATCTTCAATGGCTCGTCGGGGCGAAAGCCGAGCGCCTTCGCCGAAGCCACCCTCACCTTCGACAACTCGAGCGGCTTTCTGCCGGTCGAGACGTCCGAAGTGCAGATCGGCAGGCGAATCTCCCGCAACGGCGAGGGCGAGTACCTGATCAACCGGGCGCCGGCCCGCCTTAAAGACGTTCGCGACCTGTTCCTGGGCACGGGGGCCGGATCGGCGTCCTATTGCATCATCGAGCAGGGGCGCGTCGAGCAGATTCTGCAGGCCAACGCCTCGACCCGGCGGCTGGTCTTCGAGGAAGCGGCCGGCATCAGCCGCTACAAGAACCGCAAGCTCGACGCCGAGCGAAAGCTGGAGCGCGTCGACCAGAACGTGGCGCGGCTGACCGACATCGTGAGCGAGGTCGAGGCCCAGCTCAACGCCATCCGCGGCCAGGCGGTCAAAGCGGCCAAATACCGGCAACTCTCCGAGCAGCTCCGCGAGTTGTGGCTGGGCTTTGCCGCCGATCAATATCGCGAGCAGTCCACACAGCTGGCCGACGTCGAGTCGCAGCTCGCCACGCAAAACGCGAGCAGTCAGCAATGGAACGCGCGAATCGCCGAGATCCAGTCGGCACTGACCCGCGTCGAGAGCGAGATCGCCAGAATCGACGAGCGCCTCCGCGAGGCCGAAGGGCGCCGAGCCGACATGCGCGAGGAATCGGCCCGCCACGAGGCGACCGTCCGCCACCAGTCGTCGCGAATTCGCGAGCTCGAGGCCGACCTGGTGCGCTTGCGGCGGCAACGCACGTCGATCGAATCGCGCGGACGAGACGCCCAAGAGGGACTCGAGAACGCGCGGCAACAGGCCGCCCGCATGGACGAAGAACTGGCCGCGCGCAACGCCGTTCTGGCCGAGCGTGCTCGCGAATCCGCCGAGCTGTCGGCCCGCGTGGCCGCCGGACGCAAGGCGCTGGAAGCCGAGCGGCAAGGCCTGCTCGACAAACACCGCGAGCTGACCGAGGCCGCTCATCGGCAGTCGGTCCTCAACACGCAGGCCGATGAGCTGCGCGTGGCTCTGGCGGCCAACCGCCAACAGCGGGCCGTCCTCGAACAACGCACCGAGCAATGCCGCGCCGATTCGACGCACCAGGCCGCGCAAGTCGCCGCGGCTGCCGAGGCCGCTGGCGCGGAACGAGAGCAACTCGAGCGGCTGGAGCGCGAACGCCTGACGCTGGCCGGCGTGCAGGAGCAGTTCCACAAAACGCTGGCCGATCGTCGCGAGCAGCGCAGCGCCTGGCGGGCCCGCAAAAGCGTGCTGGAGGATCTCGAGAGCCGGCAAGAGGGGCTCGGCCTGGGCGTGCGCGAGATCCTGAGCCGCGCGGCCACCACGAAAGTCGCCCCTTGGAACCAGGTGCTCGGGAGCGTGGCCGATCTGTTCGAGGTCGACCTCGAGTGGGCTCCCCTGATCGAAATCGCATTGGGACGCCGCTCCGAGGCCATCGTCGTCGAAGATCTGCGCCCCTTCCTCGACTATCTGAGTCGCGTCTCGGTGGCGTTGGCGGGACGCGTCGGATTCATCGCCCGCAGAGCCTCCGACGGGCGGCTCGGGCTGCCCGACTTGCGCTCGCGTCCGGGAATCCAGTGCCGGGCCGACACGCTCGTTCGCTCGTCTCCCAGAGTGCCGACGCTCGCCGAACAACTCCTCGCCGACGTCTGGGTCGTCGACACCGTCCAAACCGCACTGGCGCTGGCCGCCGGGCCGGGCCGGGGCTGCCGCTTCGTGACGCTGCAGGGCGAACTGGTCGAAGCCGACGGAACGCTGACGGTCGGAGCCCTTCGCGGCGAAACCACGCTCGTGTCGCAAAAGAGCGAGCTGCGGCGGCTGCGGCAGGACCTGGTCCGCATCGATCGCCAGATCCAGGAAGACGAAGAGCGCTGCGAATCGATCCTCGCCTCCCTCGGCGAGGCCGACACCGAGCTTCAGGCCGGCAAAGCCCGCCTGCAAGAGGCCGCCGAACGTCATGCCGCACTGAAGGGCGAACTGGTCGAACGGCAGCGTGAATTAGAGCGACTCGAATCTCAGCGCGAGGCTCTCGACCACGCATCGCGGGAGCAAGAACGCAAACTCGAACAGGCGCTAAAAGACACGCAGCAGGCGACTCTGGCTTTTGCCGCGATCGACGGACAGATTCAGGCGTCGCGACACAACGCCGAAAAACTCGAATCCGAACTGGCCGCGCTCGAAACGCAGCTGACGGCCGTCGCCCGCCGGCAGAACGCCGAGCAGCTGGAGATCGCCAAGCACGAGGAGCGCCGCGAGGCGCTGCGGCAGGAAGAAGAACGGCTCGAGCGCGAGCGGCGACAGTTCCGTCAGCAGTCGGAGGAGGCCGACCGCCGCGTGAACCAGGTCTTGGGCGACCGTCGGCGAATCTCATTGCACATCCTCAACACCAACGCGCATCTTGCCGAGTGCTGCGTCAAG
>DASPSM010000443.1:0-3543 GCA_035623955.1 Planctomycetaceae bacterium | reverse complement strand
GAGGGGCCGGCCTGGTCGACTCTCTCGGGGGCGCAGAAGCGAATCATCGACCACAAGATTCTGGACGCCGAGCTGAGCGGCATCGGCCTCTCGGGCGAGAAGCGCGAGCGGTTCAACGCGATTGCGCAGGAAATGTCGCAGTTGACGACCGACTTTTCCAATCACGTGCTCGACGCCACCAAGGCCTTTTCGATCACGCTCGTCGATCGCTCCGACGTCGAAGGCTTGCCGCCGAGCCTGCTGCGGCTGGGCTCGCACGCGCACAACGCGACGCTCGAAGCGGATCAAACGCCGGGGACCGAAGAGTATGGCCCGTGGCGGTTCACGCTGGAAGCCCCGAGCTTCGGCCCGTTTTTGCAACACAGCCGTCGCCGCGAGCTGCGCGAGAAGCTGTACCGGGCCTACATCACACGGGCCTCGTCGGGGGAATCGGACAACACGCCGCTCATCGACAAGATCCTCGCGCTGCGGGCCGAAGAGGCGCAGCTATTGGGTTACGCGAACTACGCCGAGCTGAGCCTCGCCAAGAAAATGGCTCCCAACGTCGAGACCGTCTCGGCGATGTTCAAGACACTCCGCGAGGCCTCGTGGTCACCCGCCCACCGCGAGTTGGACGAGGTGCGGGCCCTGGCTCGCGAAGCCGGCGCCGAGCTGGGGCAGGGGGGCGCGCCTCTGATGAATTGGGACGTCGCCTTCTGGTCGGAGCGGCTGCGGGAGAAGAAGTTTCAATTCACCGACGAAGAGCTGCGGCCCTATTTCCCGCTCGAATCGGTCCTCAAGGGGCTGTTCGGCCTGGCGGAGCGAATTTTCGGCATTCACGTGTCGCCTGCCGACGGGGAGGCGCCGGTCTGGCACAAGGACGTGCGGTTCTTCCGCGTGTCGAACGAAAGCGGCAAGCAGATCGCCGCCTTTTATCTCGACCCGTACAGCCGGCCGGAGAACAAACGGGGCGGGGCGTGGATGGATGACTGTCTGGGCCGACGGCTGTTGCACGGGCGTTTGCAGCTGCCCGTCGCGCACCTGATATGTAACTCGACGCCGCCGGCCGGCGGCAAGCCGTCGCTGATGACCTTCCGCGAGGTCGAGACGCTGTTCCACGAGTTCGGGCACGGCCTGCAGCATATGCTGACCACGGTCGATTACGCCGACGCGGCCGGCATTAACGGCGTCGAGTGGGACGCAGTCGAGCTGCCGAGCCAGTTCATGGAGAACTGGTGCTACCACCGCCCGACGCTGATGGGACTATCCGCCCATTACGAAACGGGGCAGCCGCTGCCGGAAGATCTCTTCGAGAAGCTCTGCGCGGCCCGCACCTTCCACGCGGGCCTGGCGATGCTGCGGCAATTGATGTTCGGCATGACCGACATGGCGCTGCACCATGGCTACTCCCCGACCGGCGGCGTATCGGTCTTCGAGCTGCAGCGGCGGATCAGCGAGCAAACGTCGGTGATGCCCCTGTTGCCCGAGGACCGCTCGCTCTGCGCGTTCACGCACATCTTTTCCGGCGGCTACGCGGCCGGCTACTACAGCTACAAGTGGGCCGAGGTGCTGAGCGCGGACGCCTTCAGCGCCTTCGAAGAGGCGGGCCTGGAGAACGCCGACGCCATCGCCCGCATCGGCCGCCGGTTTCGCGACACCGTGCTCGCCCAAGGAGGCAGCCGGCACCCGATGGAAGTCTTCAAAGACTTCCGCGGCCGCGAGCCCAATCCACAGGCGCTCTTGCGGCACAATGGTCTCGCTTAGGTCGTCACAGCTAAAACCGAAGCCGGCTTCCCTCTCTTCTCTTGCTTGCTCGCCGGACGGAACTGATTACACTGCTAAAAAAGTAGCTCAAATCGGCCAATCGAGACAACGGGGGCGCAATGGAGACACAAGCACCTGCAAACGGGTCCGTTCCGGGAAGCAATCCGCAATCGCCTGCGACCCGCCGCCGGTTTTTGATCGCGGCCGGAAAGTCGGTCGCTGCACTCGTGTCCGTCGGCGCGATCGTGGCGGCGGTGCGGTTTGTCTATCCGCCGTCCCGTCGCTGGCTGCGCTGGCCCCGGATTGTGGCCCCCTTTCAAGCGGTCGCGGCGGTGGAATCTTTGCCGCTCGGCGAGTGGAAGCTATGTGCGCTCGGGTCTGACAACGACGAGCCGATGAAAAAACGCGCCGTCTGGGTGCGCCGCGAGGACGATCGGGCGGACGCATTTCGCGTTCTCTCGGCGGCCTGCACGCACGCTGGCTGTCCCGTCGCCTGGCGCAGCGACCGCAAGCTCTTCGTCTGCCCGTGCCACGGCGGGACCTACGATGCACAGGGGAATCAAAAGTCGGGTCCGCCAAAACGTCCCTTGGATGCCGTCGACTACCAGATCAAAGACGGCCAATTGCTGGTACGATCGGACGACGTCTAGGGCTGTTTCACATGCACCCTCTCCCGGTCCGCCGGGAGAGGGCCGGGGTGAGGGCTGCTTTTCAAATTCGTCCAGAAAGCCGAAGCGGAGCCCTCACCCTACCCTCTCCCATCGGAATGGGAGAGGGCCCCTACGGCTGGGGTGGCTGGGGTCGAGCCGCCAGGCGAGCCCCCAAGAGAAATACAACTGGGGGCGGCGAGGCGCCGACCCCAGGCACCCTGACGGGTCCGACATGTCCGACAAATCGCTGCTCACGCTCTGGGACGAGGTTCGCGGCAAGACGCTCGCCGTGCTCGGTGGAGTCAGCGAACAAGCCTCTCTTTGGGCGCCGCCCGGATTACACAACTCGATCCGCTGGCACGCGGGACATTGTTACGTCATGGTCGAGCGGTTATGCGCCAGTGCGATCGGCAACGAGCCGGTCGCCCCTGAGGGTTGGATTGAGCTGTTTAGCTGGGACAGCCGTCCGCAAGACGTCGCGCCCGAACAGTGGCCGGCCTTGCAGTCGATTGTCGAACAGCTCGTCTCGCAGCACCGGCGCCTGCACGCAACGTTCGCTCGGCTCACCGATGACGAGCTTGAAGTCGCCTTGCCGGCAAGCCGGCACCAGACGGTGCGGCGCAAGATCATTCACGCACTTCACGACGAGGCGTGCCACTGCGGCGAAATGTGGCTCTTGCGAAAAATGCTCGTCCAGAAATCCAAACGCCGCGGGCCGCAATAGAAGCGGTTTCGTGACCCCCCTCTCCCGGTCGGCCGGGAGAGGGCCGGGGTGAGGGCCGCCTTTGCATCGCATAGAAAGCCAAAAAAGCCCTCACGCTACCCTCTCCCATCGGAATGGGAGAGGGTTTGAAACTGGGCGCCCTCAGCGATCCTGTTCTACTGCGCGGGCCCCTCGGGCGCGATTCCGCTTTGATGTCTCAGCGTCGCGGACGGCCGCGGACGGGAATCCCGGCGCTCCCTGAGTCGACGTTGGGCCCGGTAATACGTCAGCCCCAGCCGGCGGAACGTGAACGCCGTCAGGTAAAAGCCGCTGCTCCAGCACGCGCACAGCAAAGGAAACGCAAACAGCGGCGTGACGTGCAACTGCCCGATGGCGTAAGCGCCCGCGAAAAAGTGGCCCAGAAAGACCGCGGCCGCCAGCAGTGTC
>DASPSM010000428.1:0-15447 GCA_035623955.1 Planctomycetaceae bacterium | reverse complement strand
GATGGCTCGCGCGGTCGTTGGCGAGCGGCGATCGGCCAGCCACCGCGCGAAGGTAAGCCGCGTCGCGGGAGCGTTTGCGGAGAGTTGATGCAGGAAGCGGGGCACGCCGGGGGACACCGCGCGATCGGGCTTCAAGAAGTCCCCCCGCTTGAGCATGTGAGTCGTTCGGCCCAACTCACGGGCTGAGAGGACAAATTGCGACGAGCCCTCGGGATGTTGCTGCCAGAGGGCCTCGATCGCGTCGTTGGCCTCTTTCCACTCGGGAACGGTGGTTCGCCAATAGCTGAAGATCGCGGCGACCTGCGCGGGCGTTCGCTTCGCCGCCGGAATCGCCAGCAGGTCGCGGACATTTTGCGGCAGCGGATCGGCCGTCGGATTCGGCGCGTTGGTCACCGACAGGCGGAAACGGCCCAGGTTGTTGTTCTGATTGTCATCGCTGTTCCAGCCGCCGTGATATTGGGCCAGCGCGAAGGTCAGCATAGTCCCCGACGGAAACGAAATCGGCTTCTCGGCGACGAAGACGGCTTTTCGCGGCTGATTGCGGCGATGCGGCCCGTTGTCGATCCCCCACGCGGTCGACAGCTTGTGGTCGATCGCGAATTCGACCGGCCCGGTGACGCGCTTGCTTCCAGATTTGTCGTCGAAGATGGCCTCGAGCGGCCGCTTCGGCGGATTGACGTCGGCCATGGCCCGCACGAGCTTGACGGCCGTCGTCTGCTGCGGGGCGTCGGCGGGAGCGGCCCGCACTGCGAACTCCGAGAGCGCACACGTCCCCTTGATCGAGCGGCCCGGCCCACCCAAGGGCAGATTCGGATCGTTGAGCAACTCGAGCCGAAAGCCCGTGATGTTCGGGACCGTGGTCCGCATCGTGAATTCTTCGGTGTGCTTGGTCGGCGCGTAGCCCTGGCAGAGGATCGACCCGTCGTCGAGCAGGTAGTGCTTCTGGCCGCCGGCGATCAGGTCTTCGGGGGCGGGCCGCACAACCGTCCAGTGGGGCTGATCGTTGCGGACGGTCTCTTCCCAACGGGCCATCTTCTCCTGCCAGTCCGCGTTGCGGTGCCGCAGGCCGGCTTCGATCTCATGAATACGGCGGAAAATGTCGGCTCGGAGCCGCTGTTCGTCGGGCGTATAGACGGCGATGTTCGCCTCGTTGTCGTTGTTGAGGAAGGCGAAGATCCGGTAGTACTCTTCCTGGGTGAGCGGATCGTATTTGTGGTTGTGGCACTGCGCGCACTGAATGGTGAGGCCCAGGATGCTCTTGCCGACGGCGTCCATGCGGTCGAACATCGCCTCCATCCGGAACTGCTCGGGATCGACGCCCCCTTCCTCGTTGAGCATCGAGTTGCGTAAAAAGCCGGTGGCGACGATCTGGTCCTGCGTCGCGCGGGGCAGCTCGTCGCCGGCAATCTGTTCGATGATGAACTGGTCGTAGGGCAGGTCGCGATTGAGGGCGTCGGTCACCCAGTCGCGATAGAACCAGACCTGACGCGATTTGTCTTTTTCGTATCCGTCGGAGTCGGCGTAGCGGGCCGCGTCGAGCCACTGCCGGCCCCAGCGCTCGCCGAAATGGGGCGAGGCCAAGAGGCGCGACACCTGCCGCTCGTAGGCGTCGGGGCTTTGGTCCGCGAGAAACGTATCGACCTCTTCCGGAGTCGGCGGCAAGCCGATCGTGTCGAGCGACAGTCGACGCAGGAGCGTGGTCTTGTCCGCTTCGGGGGCTTGGCGCAGTTTTTCGCGCTCGAGCCGCTGGGCGATGAACGAGTCGATCGCATTGCGCACGTGATAGGCGCTGGCCGTGCGCGGCGCCGCAGGTCGCACCGGCGGCGAGTACGACCAGTGTTCCGACCACTTGGCGCCCGACGCGATCCAGCGGCGAATCAAATCGAGCTGAGCGGCAGAGACTCGCTTGCCTGTCTTGGCGGGGGGCATCCGTTCGTCCGCGTCGTCCGAGGCCATCCGCCGCAGCGCTTCACTTTTTGCGGGCTTGAAGGGGACGAAGGAAATCTGCCCGCCCAATTCGCTGAATAGTCCGTCTTTCGTGTCGAGACGCAGCTCAGCCTTTCGCTGCTTGTCATCCGGCCCGTGACAATCAAAACAGTTCTGCGACAGAATCGGGCGAATGTCGCGGCTGAAGACGATTTCATCGTCGGCAACAACCCGAGTCCGCCCGTTCGCGAGCGCGGCGGCCGCAGCCAAGAGAATTGCCGTCGGGCGGAGGCTGCGGAACGCATTCATGCGACGGGAACCAGGGCTATTGGCTAACCGATGACCATGATCGCGCCCGGCGGGCGCGAATTCCTCGGCGTGTCCTTGCCGCCCGACTGACCGGGAAAGGCAGTCCGAGCGAAGGCTTTTGGGTGGGTGATTCCAGTATAAGCGGCCGTAGGGGCCTTCGCGAGGATCGTGCGCGCCGCAGCGGGGCCTTCGCGAGGATCGTGCGCGCCGCAGCCTCTTCACGGCTGTGGCCCGACTCAGCAACACCGACTGAAGCGTTGTCACCGTCAGTTCGGGGAAGATTCGTTTAGCCGCGGGTCAGTTCAGACTGAATTGCGGCGGCCAGGTGGCTTTGTCGGCCCATTCACTGGCCGGACACTTGAGAACCGCATTGGCGGCCAAAGAGTGATCGCCAAGTCGTTCCTGGATCAACCGCAGCACGAGTCGGCAGCGCTCGTTGACGTCGGTCTCCGCCAGCACCCGATACGCGATCCGCGACTCCAGCGACATGGCGTCGGCCAGCACATCGCAGAGAATCCCGAGCGGCACCGCCTCCTTGAGGGCCCGCCGCAGCACGCGGTCGAGATTGTGCTTGGGAAACAGGCCGCGAAACGCCAAAAGCAGCCGGCGCCGTTGTGCATCGGCCGCAGTGGGGGTGAACGAGTTTTCCGGGTCGGGATGCAGCTCGAGCTGCGCGGTGCGGTAGGCCTGCTCGTCGGCTTCTTCCTGGACGATGCGCGCCCGCGTCAGTCCTTGCAGGACGAGATAATATCGTCCGTCGTCCGTCTGCTGATGGGCGGTGATCCGTCCCAGACACACCATCTCGTGAATCGGAGGCGATCCTGCGGTCGTCGTGAAACCGGGCTTCAGAAGCGCCATCGCGATCAGCCGTTCGCCAGCCATAGCGTCCGCCACCATCTCCCGATAGCGCGGCTCGAAAATGTGCAAGGGAAGCAAGAGGTGCGGGAAGTGAACGACGTCGGGCAAAGGAAACAGGGGCGCCGTCCCCGCAAAAGTCGCAAGCTGCTCGCGAACGTCGAACGGCTTGCTCATGATTCTTCCTCGACGCCACTCAATTGAATTGTTGGGATTCGCTCTTCGACCAATTCTACGCCAGCCGGATAGGCTTGGGAGCTTTCCAGGAGTTCCCGGAAGCAGGTTTTCATGTCGGTGTGGAACTTTTCCAGGTCAAGACCCTGATAAAACGGGCCATAACGCTGCAGGTTCAATCGGGACGACTCGTACAGTTTGCGCGCTCCACCCAGGTTTTCGTTGCCAAAATGGAACAACGCGACGGCAGCCTGGATCAGTCCTTGATAGAATTTCTTCTCTTCGCCGAGCGTCTCGGACCAGAGCTCTTCCAGGACCTCGTGACATTCGAAGAACTCTTGGTCGTTGAACAGCCGGATGCCTTCCAGGTATTTCTCGGGATACTGGGTCATCCGGACTGAGCTCGTGTAGGTCGACGGGCGACGAATCGTATTCTGTTGGGGTTCAGGGCGCGGTCAGCTACCCCGCGCACCACCCCGAATCTTATCCATTGGCCTGCACGCTGCCCACTGCCTGGAGCCGCATCAAGGACGTTTCACCATGGCAAAAACCAAGGCCGGACGCTCGCCTGCGACCAGGCGGAGTGCCGCCTCGTCACGCACGCCGGCCCGTCAAAAGTCGAAAACGACCTCCAAACGGACCGCAACGGCCGCGCGGAGCGCGCCGCCAAAGGGAGCGCGCACGACGAGCGACCTCCGCGCGCAAGCCAAACAGGTCGTCCGCGCATTGGCCAAGGCCTATCCGGACGCGACGTGCGCCCTGAAACATCAGAACGCTTACCAGCTCATCGTGGCGACGATCCTGTCGGCCCAGTGCACCGACGAGCGCGTCAACATGGTGACGCCCGGACTCTTCGCCAAATACCCCGACGTTCGCGCGCTGGCGGCGGCGGACCAGTCCGAACTCGAATCGATGATCCGCTCGACCGGATTCTTTCGCGCAAAGACAACGAGTTTGCGCGGGATGGCCCAGGCCGTCGTCCAAGACTTCGGCGGTGAAATCCCGCGCACGCTGGACGAGCTGGTCAAGCTGCCGGGCGTCGGACGCAAGACGGCTAACGTCGTGCTGGGCACCGTTTGGGGCATCGCCAGCGGCATCGTGGTCGACACGCACGTCAAGCGAATCACCAATTTGCTCGGGCTGACAAAGAGCGCCAATCCTGAGCAGATCGAGCAAGACCTGATGGCGCTCATCCCGCAATCCGAGTGGGTCGACTTCGCACACCGGCTGATTCATCACGGCCGGCGGATTTGCATCGCCCGGCGACCAAAGTGCCTCGAATGTCCGCTCTTGGGCTGCTGCCAACGCGTGGGATTGCCGCCACTACAATAAAGAGGCGGCAGAGGTTGGCACTGGCACAAAAAGTCGCGGCAAAAGTTTGCGCCGCAGGAACCCGCCCCGCAATTCGGGCACAGGCTCTGATCGATCGCTCCCGTTGCAAGCCGATTTTGGGGCCGTTAAGTTGATCTGAGCCTTAACCAAACCTACTCAATCCCGGGCGGCGGCGAATCGGCTCATGATTCTCAGCGGCAACGAAATTCGAGCGCGGCTCAACCGGGACATCATCATCGATCCGTTCGACGAGGGGCAGCTCAATCCCAACAGCTACAACCTCCGGCTCCACGATGAACTCTTGGCCTACGAGGAGATCGTGCTCGACATGCGCCGCCCGAATCGCTATCGGCGGCACACCATTCCTCCGGAAGGGCTGGTGCTCGATCCGAACCGGCTTTACTTGGGGCGCACGGTCGAGCGGACCGAGACCCACAACCTTGTGCCGATGCTCGAAGGCCGCTCGTCGATCGGCCGCTTGGGCCTGTTCGTGCACGTGACGGCCGGGTTCGGCGACGCGGGTTTTTGCGGCTATTGGACCTTGGAGATGTTCGCCGTTCACCCCGTGCGGATTTACCCCAACATCCAGATCTGCCAAATCTTCTATCACACGATCGAAGGGGAAATCACCGAGTACCACAGCGACAAGTACCAGAACAACCGCGACATCCAGCCCAGCCTGCTGTTCAAAGAGCTCGAATCGATCGAAGACCGGCAGATGCGGCTGGCCTTCGGCCAGGAACGGGCGGAGTGAGCCGCGGGAGCCGTGTGCGTCCTGGCCGCAAGTCTTCGCGGCTTGCCGTGGAGAAGATCGTCAGCGGTGGGCAGACAGGCGTGGACCGCGCAGCGCTCGATGTCGCTCTGGCAATGGGCATCGACTGCGGGGGTTGGTGCCCCAAGGGACGCCGGGCAGAAGACGGCCGGATTCCCGACCGTTACCCGTTGTCGGAAACCGCTTCAACCGCCTACTCCACGCGAACGAAGTGCAACGTCCGCGATTCTGACGCGACTCTGATTCTCTTTCGCGGCCAGCCGCGAGGGGGAACGTTGCTGACCCAGCGCACCGCCGCCGTGTTTGGGAAGCCGTGTCTCTCCGCCGACTTGGACGCGCCCACCGCTTTGGCGGAAATCCGCGATTGGCTGAGGCAACACGCGGTTTGCGTGCTGAACGTGGCGGGACCGCGCGAAAGCCAGTCTCCCGGCATCGCGCTTTCCGCGACACGGTTGCTGCACGAGCTGTTCGCGGGCCGGGGCGCGCGATCGAGTCGGGCGCGCAAAAAACGACGTTAATTCATCGCGCTCTTTGCGGTTGGGATTCCGGCATCAATCCGTTTGCCCTTCGATTAATCCCCAAGGTCCGCCAATGCCCGAGAATGAAGTGCCGTCCGGTTGGACGACCGCGCGTCTTTTGCGGTTGTGGTTTGGACTGCACGAGGAGGTGAGTCGCCGGGCGTACATCGCCTCGGGGTTTGGGCTGGCCGCGCTGAAATACGCGATCGAAGCGGGGCTGATCGGGTTTCTGACCGGCCGATTCTATTCGCCGCTGGCTTTTGTATCGCCGCTGTTGATGCACCGCACTGCGTACTTGGAATTCACGCCGCAATGGGTCGGGTGGTTCCAGTTTCTGCTGACGATGGTCTGCGAATGGATTGCCGTCTCGATGAGCGTGCGCCGAGCGGCCAACGCGGGAGCATCCCCGGGACTGGGCCTCCTGGTTCTCGTCCCGTTTTTCAACTTATTGGCGATGTTCGTGCTCTGCCTGATGCCGACTTCGCCCCATCGCGTGCGGCTCGGATCGGATGCCGACGTGTGGCGCGTCCCGCCGCGTGCGGTTTCGGCCGCAGCGCGGGCCGTCCTGTTGAGCCTGGTGGTCGGGGCCCTGTTCTTCGGCTTTTCGGTTTACGCGCTGAACACCTACGGGGCCGCCCTGTTTATGGGGACGCCGCTCGTGATGGGTGTGCTGGCGGGATACTTTTACAACCGCCGGGAACGGAGCTGCTATGTCGCGTCGGTGGCCGTCGGTCTCTTGGCGATGGTCTTGGCGCTCGCGCTATTGTTGGCATTCGCGTTGGAGGGCGCCGTTTGCATATTGATGGCCGCTCCGCTGTTGCTCCCACTGGCGGCGGTTGGAGGGGCCTTGGGCAAAGCCATCGCCGACGCACAAATAGCGACGGATCGCAAGAGCTGGCTGGGCCTGGTTGCGATTCCGCTCATCGCCGTGGCGGAACGTGGTTCCTTTCCGAGTCAGGAGTTTCTGGCGCTCACGACGGTCGAAATCGACGCTCCGCCGGCCGCTGTTTGGAGATCGGTTGTCGAGTTTCCGCACTTGCCGGCTCCCGAGGAATGGTACTTCCGCGCGGGGATCGCCTCGCCGCAAGGCGCCCGCATTTCTGGCCATGGTGTCGGAGCGATCCGTCACTGCGAGTTCACGACGGGCACGTTCGTCGAGCCGATCACTTTCTGGGACGAGCCCGTTCGCCTGGCATTCGACGTGGCCGAGCAGCCCGAGCCAATGTTTGAATTGTCGCCCTATCAGGCGATCCATCCACCGCATCTCAAAGGCACGTTCCGCTCTCGCCGCGGCGAGTTTCGGCTGATCGAGTTGCCAGGCGGGCGGACCCGCTTGGAAGGGCGGACCTGGTACACGCTCGACATGCTGCCGAGTGCCTACTGGATGCCGATCGCCGATTGGCTCATCCACCGCATCCACGAGCGCGTGCTGTCGCACATCAAACGGGAGGTGGAGCGCTCGTTGCCGGCTGCTCCCCGGACGAGTTTGCTGTCGGCAACGTCATGCGGAACACGGCCGGCTCGCCGGGCTTCGAATCGCACCAAAGCTGTCCGCCGCACGATTCCACAATCGAGCGGCTGATCGGAAGTCCCAGTCCCAATCCGCCGCTCTTGGTGCTGAAGAAGCGATCGAAAACGCGCGGCAGGTCTTCCGCGGCAATCCCGGGGCCGTTGTCGGCGACGACGACTTCGGCGTGCCCGTCGCACTTCATGTGGGTGGAGATTGTGATCTTGGGCGCTTCGGTTTCGGCGTTCGACATGGCCTGGACGGCGTTCGACACCAGGTTGATGAGCACCTGTGTAATCTGAACCCCGTCCGCCTCGACCGGCCGCAAATCGCGGTCGGGTCGCAGCACGACCGACACGCGGTGCTGGCGCCGCTCGAGGCGCGTAAACTGCAGCGCATCGGCCACGATCGTATTGAGGTTCACCAGCTCCCGCTCCGGTTCCTTGCGCCGGATGAATTCGCGGATGCGGCGGAGCACTTCGGCGACGCGCATCGCCTCGGCGGCGATCTCGCGCAGCTTGTCCTTGAGGGCCCCGACGGTCAGCTGCCCCTTTTTCAGACGCTTGAGGCTGCCGTTGGCGTAATTGGCGATCACGCCCAGGGGCTGGTGGATTTCATGGGCCATGTCGGCCAGGAGTTCGCCCATCACGCTCAGCCGCGAGGCGTGTTCGAGCCGCAGACGAATGTCACGGACCTGTTCCTCGGCGCTTTTCAGTTTCGACAGGTCGATGACGAAAAACACGCATTGGTCGCCATCGGTTTCCAGGAGGGCGCCACCGACGAACACGGGCACTCGGGAGCCGTCCTTGCGAAAGTACTCCTTTTCCCAGGGAGTGACGCGCCCCTCGCGCCTGACTTGCTCGCGAGCCGGTTCGTTTAGATGGGCCCACTCAGGGGGCGTCATCGTGTCCCAGCGCAAGGGAAGATCCTCGCGCGCGTAACCCGTCATTTCGAGGAAGGCGTCGTTGGCGTCGTTGATTCCTCCGTAAATGTCGCTGAAGATCACGCCGATCAGATTCGCCTCGAACAGTCGCCGGAACCGCACGTTCGTGCGCTCCAGCGCCGCTTCGGCCTGCTTGCGCTGTTCGATTTCGCGCTCGAGGTTCTCGACGCTGTGCGACAGCTCGGCCGTGCGCTGCTGGACATGTTGCGCCAGCTCAGCTTCGCTGCGTTTGAGTTCGATCTCTGTGAGTTTGCGCTCCGTAATATCGTCGGCAAGCCCCACCAGCCGGTCGGGTTCTCCCTCGGGGCCCTTGATTTGAGACACGACGCTCCGCAGCCAACGAGTTTCGCCGCTGGCAGTCACGATCCGATATTCCATCTCGACGCGGCCGCGGATCAGCCCGGAGGCCCGGCCCCCCACCGTCTTCCGAACGATCTCCCGATCCTCGGGATGAATCAGTTCGATCCATCCGCGAAACTCCATCGAGAGGCTCTCCCGCGAATACCCGGTAACCCTCTCGAAGGCCGGACTGACGTAATAGGCGCGCCTCCAGTCGGCGGAAACCAAGAACAGGATCTGTTCCAGCGACTCGACCAGGTCGCGCATGCCGGACAGGTCGTTGTCGCCCAGCCGCGTCGGCGCGCCGTTGCCCCTGGCTGATCCCGAAGCCGTCGCCTTGGGGTCGACCGGGGTCAGTTGTTTGGGAGCGGGCTCTATGTCGTCGAGGATCGACATCCACCAATCTCCGCTTGCCACTGCTCAAAGGCATCGGGTTGGGCCGGGTCGAGCACAGGCAAGCCGCCCGGTGGGAACAGATGCGAATACTTGAGGCCCGTTCCCGTATTGTATAGCACGATTCGCTCGCCCGGTTTGATCCAGCCTTTCTCGGCCAGCCGGCAGGCCGCGGCCCAAACGGCTCCCGCTTCGGGACAAACGAAATTCCCCAGCGCCTGCGACATTTCCCGCGCGCCCGCGAGCAACTCGTCGTCCGACACTGCGATCGCCGTCCCCTGGCTTTCGCGGACCGCTTTCAGCATCAAAAAGTCGCCGATGGCAGCCGGCACGCGCAACCCCGAAGCGACGGTCCGCGCGTTGGGGAACGCTTCGGCGTGCGGCAGCCCCTGCTCGAAAGCTCGGACAATCGGAGCACAGTGCTCGGCCTGGACCGCGACCATTCGTGGCCGATCCGAACCGACCCAGCCCAGACGTTGCATTTCGTCAAAAGCCTTCCACATGCCGACGAGCCCCGTTCCACCGCCGGCGGGATAGAACACGACATCCGGCAGCGACAGCCGACCGGTGGCTTCGTCGGCGCAATCGAAGGCCAGCTCGTAGCCCATCGTCTTTTTGCCTTCGAGGCGGAAGGGCTCTTTCAAGGTCGAGAGATCAAACCACCCGTAGGCGGCGCACGCCTTGCGGATCAGCTTGCCGCAATCGCTGATCAGCCCTTTCACAAGTCCCACGTGCGCGCCGGCCACGACAGCTTCAATCACGTTGGCGGCCGGCGTATCCTCGGGCACCAGCACGAAGCAGCTCAAGCCGGCCCGCGCCGCGTACGCCGCCGCGGCGCCCCCAGCGTTTCCCGCCGAGGGCAGGGCGACGGTCGTGGCTCCGAGCGCCTTGGCGCGCGTGATTGCGGCCGACATGCCGCGGGCCTTGAAGCTTCCTGTCGGATTAATTGCCTCGTCTTTGACGAAGAGTCGCCCGAATGCGGAAAGTGCTCCGCGACCGCGCACCGGCAACAGCGGGGTCACCCCTTCTCCCAGCGAGATGATCTCGTTGCGATGGTTGACGGGCAGCACCTCGGCAAATTTCCACATCGACCGTTCGGTGCGGCTGCGGACGGCATCGGGCGTGAATGTGCCGGCGATTTTTTCGAAGTCGTAGTCCGCCAGCAGGGGGCGCGAGCAGGCTTCGCAAACCGATTGCAGTCGATCAATGGCATGCAAGCGCCCGCAGGCGGCGCATTTCAAAGAGGTGTGCACGGGGCGTGGTTCCTCCGATTGATCCAGGGAACCAGTATTCTAGCAGTGCGGGCGGCGAGTGGCTCCTGCACGATCGCACGCTCGAACAGACGATCGAGCCTCGCACAGACGATCGAGCGGCGGCTTTATGCGCTATACCACTGAGACCACGCCAGGTCCGCGTTCCCGTACAGCGCGGGTTTCAAGGCCACCAATTCCCGCTTTCGTTCCTCGTTTGGCACTGCGTCGATGGCATCGTCGACAAGATTTCGCGATTCGACGATCGCTTGACGATAATCCGACATCAGCCACGTCGGCGTTTCTTCTGTGCCTTCGCGGTTGGAATACACTCCCCGCGTGAGCCTGTTGGCCTCCACATGAGCGACGTCGGCCAGGTACTCAACCTGATATGTGGTCGTTCCTTTTTTGGCCACGTCGACAAGCCAAGGCACGATGGCGAACGCGACATTTGTGACCGTGCCTTGATGAAGAAACAGGTTGAAGAGATCCCGCTGATAGATCGTTTCCTCTTGATCGAAGCCGATCGACGCCAACCATTCTCCCAGGACCTTCGGCACGTTTTCCGGTTTTCCGAAAAACGTTGTCAGCTGTCCCCAACGCTCGTCCGCAAGCGGCAGCATGAGCGATCTCCCGCAATAAGGGGCGGCGCTGCGGTTGCCAATCTGTCACCCCCTAACAAGAACGCAGTCATCGTGAGCGGGCCAAAGTCGGCTTGTCAATGACTAGGGACGCCCAATCTGTCCGGGTGCGGCCCACGCGTGGGCCGGCGGCGGGTCGTCTCTGGACAGAGCAGCGCGCGGCCGCTACGAGCCATTTCCGACCTGCCGTTTGGCGCGCCAGCGAAGCCAGGTTGCTGGTCTGTTTGATTGCTTACGAATCTCATGTGACAAAATTAACACTTTTCAAAATATTTGTGGCATACCACTTTTTTGGCATTTTTGCCGGGGGCAAAAATATTGACGGTCGAATTTTTAGCGGTTCTGATAGGTGCCGTCGCGATTGCAGGCCTGTTTTGGCGATGGTGGCTTTGAGTGATCCGCTCGTCCGGCACCAGCGCCGGGAGCTATTGTCTTTTTGTGAATCAGGGGACTGTCATGCCAAGAAAGAGAAAGTCAGGATTTACGCTGATCGAGCTCTTGGTGGTGATCGCCATCATCGCCGTCCTGATTGCGCTTTTATTGCCGGCCGTTCAGGCCGCACGCGAGGCAGCTCGACGCACCCAGTGCCGTAACAACCTCAGGCAGATTGGGCTTGCCGAGTACAACTACCACGACGTCGCCAATTCGTTTACGCCGGCGGTTACCTACTCCCCGTTTACGTATTGGCCCACTTGTTCGCCTTGCGGGAAGTACAAAAAAGGCTGTCCTTATAACGTCAATCCCTGCTGCCCTGCCTACCAGGGGCTCTATATCTTCAACGCGGATTACCATTACTGGGGCGAAAAGCTACTTGCGTTCTCGGAAGCAAACACGGTCTACAGCCGGATCAACATGAACGTCTGGATGGAGCCGCCGTGCTGCGGCTCCGGATTTAATGCCCCGCCTTGCGGCCCGGGGTGTTACTTCGCCAAGAACGGTATCAATGTGAGTTGCCCGTGCAAGGATCCCTGCTCGGCGCAACGCCCCGGCGCGGCCGTGATCCCCATGTTCGTTTGCCCTTCTTCTCCACGAACCACGAATCCGTTTGTCGAGATCCAGGAATTCCTCTGCTTTGGCGTCTACCCCTGCATGTTTGCCAAATGCCTCCTCTTCCCGCAGCTGTCGGGCGCCAGCGACTATGCCCCGGGTTCGGGTTACGGCCATTGCACAGGGCTGGATTGTGCGTACAAGCTGCAGAACAACGGACAGTCGCAGGCGAGCACCCTTGGGCCGCTCAACCTCTACGAACAACAAGTCGGGGTCGACAAGATCACCGACGGGACGTCCACAACGATGTTGGTTGCCGAGCTGGCCGGCCGGCCCGAGTGGTGGATCCGCGGCAAACGGGTGGACGGCGGCGGATGTCTCTACGGTTTCGGAGGCCCCAAGTTCGCGTGGGAAGGCTTCATCTACAGCAATTATGGCGGCTGCTGGTCATGCTTCCAGAATGGCTACATGGAGATGGAAGGGTCGAACTTCAGCGGCACATACATCGCTGGGTACCAACCGACTAATCAAACCCCCCCCTATGGCACCTTCCTGGCAGCCCCGGGATCGCCGGTCTGCATGATCAACTGCGTCAACGGCTGGTCGCTCAACTACTACAGCTTCCATCCGGGCACTTGCAATTTCCTGTTTTGCGATGGCTCGGTTCATAGCGTCAGCGAGAACATCAGCATCACGACCTTGGCCCGGTTGATGACGTATCGCGGCAGGGCCCCCGTCACCGATGCTTCGTTCTAGCAAATGTCGGCCCAATGACGTTGGGCGTTCTGCCGCCGCCGGCCCGCCAAACGCGCCCGGACCGGCGGCAGGACCTTTTTTCGACCCAATCCCCAATTTCGTGAGCCGGGAATCGGAGAACTTCGCATGTGTTTCCCAGCGCGCCGCGCGCCGCAAGGCTCGCTCATGAGTGTCGCGGCAGGCCTGCTCCTGGTGGCCGCTTTCCAGGGATGTAACGAAAACCAACTGGACCGGGCCGCCGATGAGCAAGCGAAGGAGATCGGGTTCGCCCAGCAGAATTTGGCGAAGCTGGTCGGCCGCGTGACTGTCGACGGACAACCGCCGGCAGCAGAGACGTCCCTGGTCGTGATCTTGAACGATCCCCAGCATCTCGATGCGACTGCCAACGGCAAACGTCCCGAGGTGTTCACCGTTTGCAGTGGCCAGGGGGACTTCGCCATCATGACGAAACCAGGTAAGTACATCCTCACCTTTGTCGCGCTCCATCAGGCCGAAATGCCACGCGGTGAGAGACCGGTTGGACGGGGACTGGGGCCCAGCGGCCCAATGAGCAGGGGCAACCTCCTGCCGCCAGACGAGCTCAAGAACCTGTACAACGATCCCGACAAGAACGCGAAGGAAGAGAAGTTCAAGCTGGATCTCGAACTTCCGGGCCGGGAAGGTTATCAAGTTGACCTGGCTCTCGCAGGGAAGGATCCGGTCGCAACGCCCGGCCCCAATGCCGTGACGTTGCTCACGGCTCGCAGATGAGCGCGTCTCGCAAACGCGCGGGGTTCTGGCAATCTCACGCCACAGGGACGCGGGGTAATCCGGCAGCCGATAGACGGACCCGTTCGTCCACGACGCGTCACGCAGAGGCCGGCGGCGGGTCGTCTCCCGACAGGGGCAGCGCGCGGCCGCTGCGATATTCGGCGGCCTCCTGCTCCCAAAGATGGCGGACGCGGTTGAGCCCGTACGTGCAAAGTTCGAACTCCTGGCTCAACCGGCGGAGGATCGGCGCCTCTTGATCGTAGGGTTTCTGGTCAAAGGTGCTCGCCAGGTAGTAGGACCGCTTCCCCTGCACAAAATAATCGACCAGATGGTCCTGGCGGTCCGCAGACTTCATCCGCGAGAGCGCCTCGGGATACACGCCGGCCCAGAACAACGTGAAATCGCCGATGTGCCGATAGACCTCTCGTTGCGGGTTGGACTGGCGCTGCTCGGCCTCGACCATCATTTCGGCGACTTCGTGCAGCCGCCGGCCGCGGGTATCGCGAACCTTGAAGATGGCGTCCATCCGGATGAAGCGGATCAACAGGTCGACCAGGTAATCGATCAGGGGAGGATCGGCGAGGCCCAAGTCGACCTCGAAGGCATGCTCGGTGGTAGCGGCGAAAACGCGACGCAACGAATCGCCGTCGGCAAAAACGGACTTCATTCTCTCTCCCTACCTGTTCGATTCCTTTCCGCTTGCTTTAGCGCGAGTCGCGAGTGGATGAATCTGAGAGCCCATTGAATCCGCGCTTGGCCCGAGTGGGGACTCGCGCGCATCTAAGTGAATTCTAGCGGTAGAACTGGCCCGGCGCGGGTGCTCGCCTGCAACTTTTCGGCCAACGGCAGAGATTTTGCGGGCGCGGCGGACTGCCGCCGGTCGTGTTAACTGCGTCGGCCGGCACAACCGGCACCCAGGCGAGCGGGCGACTCGGCGAGTCAAGCAGTCGCCACTTCTTCGAAGGGCCCGCGCGTCTTCCAAAAGCCGCACAGCAGGATCCCGAATTCGTACAAGATCACCAGGGGAACGAACAGGAGTGCCATCGACCCCACGTCGCCTCCCGGGTTGATGACCATCGAACTGACCGCCATCACGAAGATGGCCAGCCGCCGCCGCGAGCGGTAGTCGCTCACGGTGAAGATGCCGATCCGCTCGAGAAACAGCATCACCAGCGGCAACTGGAAACAGATGCCGAACATCAGCGGCAGAAGGATAACAAAACTGACCCATTCGGAAAGCCGAATTTGCGGGACGACTCCCAGCCAGCGGTTGTAACCGAGCAAGAAATCGAGCAAGAGTGGCAAGGCCATGAAGAAACAGAACAGCACTCCCCCCAGGAAGAGGCCGATGCTCAGGGGCAGGTAGACGTGCACGTAGCGGCGCTCGTGCGGGTAAAGGCCCGCCGCCACGAAGAGCCACAACTGGTAGAAGATCCAGGGGCTCGCCAGGATGATTCCGCTGACGAGCGCCACCTTGATGTACATCATGAAGGCTTCTTGCACGTTGAGCGTGACGGGGTGGTGTGATTCTTCGGTCGTCTCACGGAACTCCCGGAATTCTTCAGCCGCGAGCGGCAGGGCTATGGCCTTTTCCCCTTCCGACGCGTGGGCTGCCGGGAAGTGCTGCGGATCGGCCTGGTGCAGCACGTTGAGGAGGTCGCCTGGCTTCACGCGAACGACGATCGTCTTCTGATCGAGCGGAGGCGCTGCTTGGGCAGTCCCTCCCGCCTGCGACTCCTCGGCCGTCCTGGCTTTCGAGAAGCTGGACGTGATCTGGCCCCAGAAACTGCTCACCTCTTCTTCTGAAAACAATTTGTTCCGCTTAAGAGCCCGGTCGATGGGCGTACGAATGATGTCGACCAGGTAGTTGCCGAGGCAGAGCGTGCCGATCATCACGATGACCAGGCCGATGACCGCCTTGATCAGATGCATGCGCAGCGCTTCCAGGTGCTCGCCGAACGTCATCGTGGTTTCGTCGAAGAGATCTTTTGACAT